>CAZNMO010000279.1:0-4773 GCA_964574195.1 uncultured Clostridiaceae bacterium
GTCCGGTCACAGTAAATACGGAGCCTGCCTCCACTTCATTTACAGCCTCGTATTTTTGTCCTGAATATATCCGGATCTGGTTGACCTTCTCTTCCCAGCTGCCGCTGGTCAATACATCCCTCACCTTGAGCCTGCCGCCTGTCAGTTTCATGTGAGTGAGACGGTTCCCCTGCTCATCCCTGGTTATCTTGAACACTTTAGCCCCAAACTCCTCGGGATAACAAGGTATCTCAGCATGCTCGGCAATGCCCTGTAAAAGCTGCTCAACGCCTTCCAGTCTGAGAGCTGAACCGAAAAAGCAAGGAAATACCTTGCGCTCACTGATAGCCTTTCTTATTTGCCCATTATCAATATGTCCTGTTTCCAGGTAGACTTCCATCAATGTCTCATCACACATGGCCAGCTGATCGTAAAATCCGGCTGCAGCAAGCTGTCCAAATTCAATGCAACCATCGTCCAGCTGCTTTTTCATTTCTTCCATAAGTAAATTCTTATCCGTACCATTCTGATCCATCTTGTTGATGAATATAAAAACAGGTATATGGTACATGTCCAGTAACCGCCATAAGGTTTTTGTATGAGCCTGTACTCCGTCAGCCCCACTTATCACCAAAACCGCATAATCCAAAACCTGAAGTGTTCTCTCCATTTCAGCAGAAAAATCTACATGTCCCGGTGTATCCAGCAGGGTGATTTGAACCCCATCAACCTCAAGTATGGCCTGCTTGGAAAAAATGGTGATACCTCTTGCCCTTTCCAGTTCATAGTTGTCCAGATAGGCATCCTTATTATCCACTCTTCCCAGCTTCCCGATCTTTCCGCTCAGATATAGGATGCTCTCTGACAGCGTCGTTTTGCCTGCATCTACATGTGCCAATATTCCAATGATCAGTTTTTTCATAGTTTTATATCAAATCCTTCGTTTTCCTGTTTTAAAACATGTTACAACTAAGCTTTATATTGCTTCTTCTTATTATGATACCAGTAGGTTTAACATTTTAAAAGTAAAACGTGCATTTCAATTTTATTGAAATGCACGTCTTAATATCAGGGGAGTTAGTCACAGCTTAATTAATCACCACATCTTCCCCGTAGCGGGAAGATAATTGAATCCACGACTCCACATATAGGTATTGAAGGTCTGCTGCTGAATCTGCTGCATAGCCCAATGAGTCGTCATATTCATCGGCTTTTGGGAACCTGCTCCGGTACTGCTGCTTGTGGCTGGTTTTGGGGTCGTAGCCTCCAGCTTTTTCAGATTCTCCCTTATCTTATCCTGTTCTGCTGGTGTACCGTTCTGAAGCTGTGCCCTCAGGCAGACCCACAAGCCGGGTGTAGTGGCTATATCATTCTTGTCGTTGACCGAAAAGGACTTCCACACTGCTTTGACTTGCTGTTTGACCTCGCTGACCGATTCCTGAGTGATCTGATCCGGCTTTGCTTTGGGATCCAACTGCAGCAATCTTGAGTATGCGATAATTTCGCTGTAAGCAGTCAAGGACATCTCCGTCAACGGTGGTGTTCCTTCAAGCACAACGCTTCCCTTGCTTTTTAACTGCGTGTTGATTATCTTTACGGCAGGATCAGACTGATTTGTCTCAGTAAGCCACTGCCAAACAGTCTTTTCTAAATCAGCTCTCAGCTTTTCCAGATCCTTCTGCCCCATTTTCAAAATGCTCTGCATGATTGTTGGGTATAGGTCGTATTGCTGAAGCTCTGCTTCAGACAAGTAGCGCCAGCCACTCTTCAGCTCATCAAGAATAACAGCCTCTTGGCTATGTGTAAACGGTGCCCCTAAAGCAAATTCCAATACAAACATAAAGGCCTTTGAATTCCTTTCAACCTGTTCGGCTGTTTTGACACTATAATCAATTTTGGGTGCAATAGAAGCTGGGCCTGAGGCCATAGAATCTACAAAACCTTGCAGTATGTTGTACCCGCGATTCTGATGGTAATCGGCCGTTGGAGCAAAATAAGAATACCAAATGGCTTGCTGCGACTCTTTGACAACCAGCCCAAAACCTGTATATGCTTTGCCATTGACTTGATTTGCCATGTCGAAGATAACCGCTATATCCGCAGTTTCAGGTTCACTTTTCCAATCAGATGCGTAGATATTGGGGTAAACACTCTTATATGCGGCAATAAATACGTTGGCAATATCCTGAGGTTTCTTGCTCTGATTCAAAGGTATTTCCACTCTCATAAGTTCTTCACCAGTTATGGAATTTTTAAATCCCACCATGGAATCATCCACACTGACAGTCCACCCGCTGGGATAATGGAAGGAATAGCTCTGATCCGCTGCCACATATTTGGACCATACGCTTCCTGTATCGGCGTTTACAGTCCCCATAACCATCATTGACAATAGTATCAGTAATGAAATGATCTTTTTCATTTTCCGCACTCCTTTTATAAAAATATCCTGAAATACTAGAAATTTACTCTATTAATATACTCATTATACTGCTCATTATCTACCGAAAGCAATCAATAAAAATCGGTCCAGGCACCGCACCGCTGCTTCTGCTTGACAGTGTCGGGCCACCGCTATATTATGGAGTAAATAACATATCATCGTAGTATACAAAGGCTGCAGACACAGTTTTTCTACCTACCCAAGTATTATTTAATTGGAGGTGAGCATTTGAAAATGAAAAAATCGTTGTCGCTGCTTATATCTATTGTTCTTATCCTTTCCAACCTTCCGTTACCAATACAGGCGGCTGACGTACAGCCCGGCTTTCAGGAGATCTCGGCTGATGCCTTCAGCAAGGCTGCAACTAATGTTGACCCTATAAAGAACATTTATAAATTTGACAGGGACCTGCCCCGATTCGATTGGGGCAAGAATGCACCGAAGCCTGCCACATTGAAGGGGGTCACCTATAAGTTTGCGGATAATGTCATTACCGTAGACCAGAAAGTGACCGACAACATCCGCTCCGTAAGCCAGGTAACGAGCCGAAATTTCTCAACCCCTGGAAGCATCCGCAGAATAGTCGATCAGGGCGGCCTGCTGAAGGCGGATCAACTCATGGCTTCGACCGGGATCAAAAGCATCAAGCCCGGTCAGATATTTGTGGATGTTGAGAACGACCTAGCCTTCAAGGTCCCAACATCGCCTGCCAATGAAGGAGAGCCTTATGCAGGTTATGTTCCGGTAATAAGGCCGGAGCTGCAGGAGGTTATAAAGGACTTCAAAATACCGGCCCAAACGGTACAGCTCAACCAATCCAACGTAGCACACTTCGCCAGCGATGCCAATGGCAATGGCCTTGACAAATACCTGAAAAAGCCGGGACAGACTCATGTCATGTCGCAGGATATGAGCAATGAGCCCATGGAGCCCATTGGGCCTACCCACCTCAAAGATATCATAGCAGAATTCTATTTCCCTTCAGAGGGTATTACAGTTACGGGCACCACTCCCAGCGGCGGTGAGGTAGCAATAAATATCAAAGGCTATTTGGGAATAGGTGATATGACACTGGATGGATATTATGACAAATGGGATTATGCCTTTTATTTCTCAGTGGCAGAAGAGATGCAGCTCCAGGCTACCCTGGCGGCAGAGCTTAAAGAGGAGGTACGCATCCCTATACTGGGTGTGGATGTGGGCTCCAACTCAAAGATAGGCAGCATTGCAGGGGGACTTTTTCTGATCGTCGGAGTAGACGGTGATTTCACATTAAAAGTGGAAGCACGCCAGTGGACCACCCTTAACAAGGTTGGCCTGAAGGGAAGCAATTTTTTCTATGTTCCCTGCTCCATAAGACCCTTGCTGGAATTTGGAGACTGCGGCTTCACATTGGACTCGCAGTTCAACGGCGCAGTTGACGGCTATGTCAAGGGAGGAGCCCTGCTGGAGTTGAGCGTACTGGGGCTGGATCTGGTGGGAGGAGGAGTATTTGCCGGTATGGGGGCAAGTACGGTAGTTTCAGGTGAGTACCTGGAAACGGACCTCTACGGGCTTGTCCAGGCATATCTGAAATTTATTGGAAAAACCAAATATATAATCAATTGGAAGCCTACCATACTCCACAAAAGGCAGACGAATACCGCAGGCTATATAATAACCTTCAAAGAGGCCTGTGCCTACAGGGATGAGGTGTGGGGCACCATTACCTTTGATGGGGGCACAAAGGGCATTTTATCTGAACCCGACAAGGATATAGTACTTTGGGTAAAAGACACCCAGGGGCATGAAACAAGCTATGAGGACAAGACTGATGGAAATGGGAATTTCCATTTCCCCAATGTGAAGCTGCGCAAGGATGATGAGGTATATGTGCGCCTTCAGGAAAGAAACGGAACGGAAATGGTAAGGTCAGAATCAGTAAATCCGACCTTCCCCTTTGATAGTATAATCGTACAGGAGGCAGACTTTTTCAATGATTATGTCAAGGGCTATGTTCCTTCGGTAATAGTAAAGGACTGGGACAATAACAGCCAGAAGGAATTGATTTTTGAGCCAGACAAAAGCGAGGATAGCGGCATCACCTTATCGCTTTCAACGAGGAAAGCCCCGGTGACACTGAACGAAAAGGGCTTTTTCGACTTGGAGGGGCTCAGTGTCCTACCCACCGATAAAGCCTCCTGTGAATTAAAATTTGATGGTTGGACAGTTAAGTCAAATGAGATAGCCCCAACTGTCGAGTTCCAGGCACAGACTGTACGGATGCCAATCTCCTATGAAAAGGTCATGGAGAATGGAAAACCTGTGGATATCACCAAGATAAACGAGGTCGTATTCGTCAGGAACATGAG
>CAZNMO010000280.1:0-4768 GCA_964574195.1 uncultured Clostridiaceae bacterium
CTTTATATATCCAGACCTTAACACCTATTCTTCCATAGGTTGTATGTGCTTCTGCGAATCCGTAATCTATATCAGCTCTCAAAGTCTGTAGTGGAATTGTTCCTTCACGGTACCATTCACTTCTTGCAATTTCAGCGCCGCCCAGACGTCCTGCGCACATGGTCTTTATACCCTTCGCGCCCATTCTCATGGTCCTCTGCATTGACTGTTTCATTGCTCTTCTGAATGATATTCTCTTCTCCAGCTGTGCTGCGATGTTCTCTGCAACAAGCTGAGCATCCATTTCTGGTACTTTAATCTCTGTGATGTTTATCGAAACACCCTTGTTACTTGTAAGAGCTTCCAATTCTTTCTTAAGCTCTTCTATTCCGGCCCCGCCCTTACCTATTACCATACCCGGCTTTGCAACGTGTATGTTGACTTTGATCTTTCCGGCGGTTCTTTCTATTTCAATTCTTGATACTCCTGCAGTAAAAAGCTTGGATTTCAAGAATTCTCTTATTTTGTTGTCTTCTACGAGAAAATCTGAGAAGTTCTTATCATCTGCATACCATTTTGTGTCCCAATCCTTGATGATACCAACTCTAAGTCCGTGTGGATTTACCTTTTGGCCCACTTAAATCCCTCCTTCTTCACTCTTTTTCCTTAACTGCCAATGTAATATGGCTTGTTCTTTTGAGTATACTTTCGCCTCTGCCCTGCGCTCTTGCCATAAATCTCTTCAGTGTAGGTCCCTGAGTGGCATATACCTCGGAGATGTACAATTTATCAACATTCATGTTGTAGTTGTTCTCGGCATTAGCTACTGCAGATTTTAAAAGCTTTTCCAGTATTAGTGATGCTGCCTTTGGTGTGTGCTTGAGAATTGCAACAGCATCTCCAACCTTTTTGCCTCTAATCAAATTAATAACTATGTTAACCTTTCTAGAGGATATTCTGACATGTTTAACTATAGCTCTTGCTTCCACAGGAAATACCTCCTTCCATAATATCTGATTATGCTTGTTATTATTGCTTCCTATTTCAGAGCTGATGATCTTTCTGTGTGATGCCCGTGTCCCCTGAATGTTCTTGTTGGAGCAAATTCACCCAGTTTATGACCAACCATATCCTCTGTAACATATACTGGAACATGCTTCCTGCCGTCATATACCGCTATGGTATGACCCACCATGTCAGGGAATATTGTTGAGCTTCTTGACCAGGTCTTAAGCACAACCTTTTTGTTTGACTTGTTCATATCTATAATTCTGCTTAATAACTTCTCATCTACAAAAGGTCCTTTTTTTGTTGAACGGCTCATTGATTTGCCTCCTTTCATATCCGGTTTCGCGTCTCGTGTTACGTCATTTAGCCGCAGCTATCCAGCCAGGCCTAAATACTCGAAACTCGTAACTCGCAACTCGTAACAAATCACTCTATTTTGCGTTTCTTCTCTTAACGATGAACTTGGTTGAAGACTTCTTTGTGTTCCTTGTCTTGTAACCCAGTGTTGGTTTACCCCAAGGAGTAACTGGTCCAGGTCTTCCGATTGGTGACCTACCTTCACCACCACCGTGCGGATGGTCTACAGGATTCATTACAGAACCTCTTACTGTAGGTCTGATACCCATGTGTCTCTTCCTGCCTGCACTACCGATAGTGATGTTTTCATGTTCAAGGTTACCTACCTGGCCTATTGTTGCCCTGCATTCGGTCCTTATCATTCTAACTTCACCGGATGGAAGTCTTACCTGGGCATATTCCCCTTCTTTAGCCATAAGCTGTGCAGAGTTTCCAGCAGCTCTTACAAGCTGGGCGCCTTTGCCTGCCTTAAGCTCAATGTTGTGGATTATTGTACCTACAGGTATGCTTCTAAGCGGTAATGAATTTCCAACCTTTATGTCAGCTGTTTCAGCAGATACGATAGTATCTCCGACATTAAGTCCGTTGGGAGCGATGATATATCTCTTTTCGCCGTCTGCATAATTCAGTAATGCTATATTGGCTGATCTGTTAGGATCATACTCAATTGTTGCAACTGTTGCCGGCACATCCATTTTGTCTCTCTTGAAGTCTATAACTCTGTACTTCCTCTTATGTCCGCCGCCCTGATGTCTGACTGTTATTTTACCGTAATTATTTCTTCCAGCTTTACTTTTTAATATTTCAACCAGGGATTTCTCCGGTTCGGTCCTTGTTATTTCTTCAAAGGTTGAAACTGTCATATTACGTCTAGCTGGAGAAGTCGGATTATACTTTTTTATTCCCATTTTTTCTCCTCCTTTTACAGTCCTTCGAAGAACTCGATTCCCTTGCTATCAGCTGTAAGCTTTATTATCGCTTTCTTATAGCTTGGTCTTCTTCCTTCATATTTGCCCATTCTCTTCATCTTGCCCATTACTCTTACTGTGTTTACTCTGTCAACCTTGACTTTGAATATTTCTTCAACTGCATTCTTGATCTCAGTTTTGTTTGCATTGACATCGACTATGAAGGTGTACTTCTTGTCTGCCATTTCGCTCATGGCCTTCTCTGTGATCACAGGTCTTCTTACTATATCGTAAGCGTTCATTATGCATACACCTCCTCGACCTTTTTAACGGCGTCCTTAGTTATAATGAACTTGTCATAGTTTAATATGTCGTAAACATTCAATGTGTTTACAAAGGCTGTCTTCACACCTTCTATGTTCCTTGCGGACTTAACAACGTTTTCATTGTTGTCTGCAACGACTATCAGAGTCTTTGAATCAACCTTGAGGTTCTGAAGCAAGCTAACTACCTGCTTGGTCTTCGGTGCATCAAAGTTCAGCTCTTCAATAACCATTATGTTATTGTCTGCTACTTTTGAGCTAAGCGCTGACTTCATTGCTATCCTCTTTATCTTCTTCGGTACTGTGTATCTGTATGATCTCGGCTTTGGAGCAAATACTGTACCACCGTGTCTCCACTGAGGTGATCTGATACTACCGTGTCTTGCTCTTCCTGTACCCTTCTGTCTCCATGGCTTGATTCCACCGCCGCGTACCTCAGCTCTTGTGAGTGCTGACTGTGTTCCCTGCCTCTGGTTTGCCAGGTACATTTTTACTACCTGATGCATCGCTTCTACATTCACATTTGCACCAAATGTATTTTCGCTTAATTCCATTTCTCCAACTTGCTGGCCACTTATATTGTAAAGTGCTACGTTAGGCATTTTACATCCTCCTTTCTACCCCGAACGTTAATTAGGCTTTCACCGTATTCTTTATCATCACCAGTGAACCTCTTATTCCTGGTACCGCACCCCTCACAAGGATTACGTTCTTGTCCAGGTCGATTCTTACTACTTCGAGGTTTTGCACTGTTGTATTCTCTGCGCCCATATGTCCTGGAAGCTTCTTGCCAGGTATTGTTCTCGACGGGTCTGATGACGCACCCATTGAACCTGACTGTCTGTGATACTTGGATCCATGTCCCATAGGCCCTCTGTGGAAGTTGTGCCTCTTGATGGAGCCTGCAAATCCTTTACCCTTTGAAACACCGCTTACGTCTACCTTGTCGCCTTCTTTAAAGACATCTGCCTTTATTTCCTGGCCAACTTCGTAAGCTGCTGCATCTTCGAGTCTGAACTCTCTAAGGTATCTCTTTGTAGCGACCTTCGCCTTTGCGAAATGTCCCTTTATAGGTTTTGATACTCTCTTCTCAGCTTTATCGTCAAAGCCTACCTGTATTGCAGAATAACCATCGTTCTCAACGGTTTTCTTCTGAACTACTATGTTTGGGTTTGCTGCAATTACTGTAACAGGAACAGCTTTGCCTTCTTTATCAAATATCTGAGTCATTCCAACCTTTAAACCCAGTATTGCCTTTTTCATTTCTTTACACCTCCAAAATTTACAGCGGACCGCTAGGCGGTCATACTAAATTTGATTTTGAACCTAAGATCTTATAATTTTATCTCGATATCTACACCGGCCGGCAGGTCAAGTCTCATAAGTGAATCAACAGTCTTTGGTGTAGGATTCAGAATGTCTATCAACCTCTTATGTGTTCTTGCCTCAAACTGCTCTCTTGAATCCTTGTACTTGTGCACAGCACGAAGTATAGTAACTATTTCCTTTTCAGTTGGAAGCGGCACCGGACCTGACACCTTCGCACCAGTCCTCTTTGCAGTTTCAACTATCTTTTCCGCTGACTGATCGATCAATATGTGATCATATGCCTTTAACCTGATTCTGATTTTCTGTTTTGCCATTTTTTTAATTCCCTCCTTTTCATCGCACGCTTTAATTTGCTTACGTGCAACCGCATACTGTTATACACTCACCCGGGTGTGTTCTATTTTTTTATTAGTGTCCGGCAATAAGCCATGACACATGATCTGAAACTCCAGGATGTCTGTACGATCAGTAGAGTCGCCCGAATTCTAGAAACGGACAATACTCAGTAAGAATTCTGCCGCCGCTTCATTATCAGCTGCTGCTTCCCAGAATACGCCTCTTTCGAGGTTTAATCTGCAACCTCTTACTTCATCGCATGCTAAGTCTCGCAACCTTATATATTTTATAATATTTTTGGACAAATTACAATACTTTTAGACCTTTATCCAAAAAATATTTTTTTACACAGTCCTAAAGGACTAGGAGTATTAGTCCTAGTCCTTGGAGAACTGTCATAAAAATTATTCGATTATTGAAGCAACAGCACCTGATCCAACTGTTCTTCCGCCTTCACGAATAGCGAATCTCAGTCCTTCTTCGATAGCTATGTTTGTGATAAGCTTTATTGTCATTTCTATATGGTCA
>CAZNMO010000281.1:0-2485 GCA_964574195.1 uncultured Clostridiaceae bacterium
TTTCAAAGGTCCTTATGCCTCTTTCACAAAGTACTATATTGTCATTCCCTTCAGCAGCTATATATTCCGCCGCCATGAGAAAATCCTCTATGGTTGCCGCCATTCCTCTTTTCAGTAGTACCGGTTTGTCTGATTTTCCCACTTCTCTAAGCAGCGAAAAGTTCTGCATATTTCTTGAACCGATCTGAAACATATCAACATAGCCATGAACCAGCTCTACCTCTCTTGGGTCCATAACCTCTGAAACCACCGGCAGTCCGGTCTTTTCCGAGGCCTGTCTGAGATAGTCCAGTCCTTCCTCCCTTAAGCCCTGAAATGTATAAGGCGAGGTACGTGGTTTGAATGCGCCTCCCCGCAGGATGACGGCTCCCTTTTCCTTTATCCATTCCGCGGTCTCTATGAGCATTTGTAGTCCTTCTACGGCACAAGGTCCGGCGATTATAATAAAATCACCATCCCCAATAAGGACATTCTTTACCTTGACCGTTTTTCTATTGTCATCCTCTTTGGCGATATACCTGAGTTCCATTGCAATGCCTCCATAATAGAAAGTAAAAACTCTTTCACGCCGGTGAAAGAGTCTACATCCTTTAATTCTTAAATATCCTTCAAGGTCGCATTAAGTGATTCTAGCTCAGACTCCAATAGTGTCTTGAATCTGGTCTTGAATACCTGCACTTCTTTTTTCAATTCCTCATAATCCTTGTTTAACTTAATAATACTGCTGTTGGCTTCCTCGATGATCTTCCGGCCCTGCTCCTCGGCTTCTTTTATGATCATCTCTGACTTTTTCCTGGCATTTGCCACTATATCCTCAGCAGTTGTCTGAGCGATCAGAAGAGTATTTTGAAGTGACTTTTCCATACTGTTATAGCTTTCTATCCTCTCGTTGTCAATGGAAACCCTATCCTTCAGCTCACCATTTTCCCTGTATATTTTCTCATAGTCAGCTATTACTTTATCAAGAAACTCATCTACTTCGTCCTCACGATATCCCTTGAAGCCTTTTTTGAATTCCTTGTTGCGAATGTCCATAGGAGTAATCATGTCTCTCAACCTCCATCAAAGGTATTTCTTAATTGTTATCCTGACCCTGTCTTTTTTTGTGGTTCCGGCTACTTCTTCAAGTACTATCCTGCCCTTTCCCCTCAGGGACACAACATCACCCTGCTTCATTTCCCGGGATGCGCTTTCTGTGTCCTCCCAGTTGACCTTTACCTTTCCGCTCTTGACCGTTTCCACCGCCTTTGCTCTGGAAACCCCGTAGCCGGTGGCAATTATGCTGTCCAGCCTCAGGGAAGCTACAGTAGAAGCTATAACCTTAACCTTTTCCTCTTTTCTATGAGGCTCCTTTGTCTCAGAAACACTGACTGCAACACTGCCTACCTTATTGAGATTATATAGCAGATATCTGGAGATATCAGACATACAAGCCACATATGCGCTGTCATCGTCCAAAATAATATCTCCAACCTTTTCCCTTTTTATTCCACAACCAAGGATACTTCCGAGGAAATCCCTGTGAGAAAGCTTTCTACTGCTTTTGTTCCAGGTCACAGATAATATGGTGATGGGAATATCCTCTTCCGATATTTCATAGTTTTCGTCATAAATCAGGCATATTGCCCTTTCACTTTCGGGAATACCCCCTTGAAAGTCATAGCATATGCTCTTGTTTACGCCGAGTATGTCCTCGGCCAGCTTTTGCTGCCTCGGGTCCAAAAAATCCGTATGCTTCAGGGTGTATCCCTTTTCACAAGCTCTGGAATATTCCAGAAGCTCATTGACCAGCACCCTGTCCTCATAATCCTTATATCTGTCAAGTATTTGCTTATTATCCTTCATACACTTAGAAGAAGGTGTATATCAGAGTCAAAAGCAAAGGTTTTACCACATAATAAAGAAACACCAAAGATATAATGGGTGAGAAATCAATCATACCGGTATTTATGCCCAGCCTTTCTGTCAGTTTTCTGAATGGCTCCAGCACCGGATCAGTCAATTGATAAACAAGAACTACCAGCTTGCTGTGGGGATTCAGATTGAACCATGACAAAAAAACCCTGATTAAAATCATGAAATTGAGAAAATCCAAAAAAAGCGATAGGGTCGTTGCCAGAATAATTCTCATTTAACCACTCTCATTCTAATTATAGTATTATACAATATGCTGTCTGCAGGATCTTTGTTTATGTACAATGAATTACTTGAGCCAGCTGAAAATACCTTCCAGGTCAAAGTCTTCATCGCCGATGGACCCCTTAATATTGCCCAGAATATCTACATTGGAAGGTGCAACAAGTACGATCCCATTTGAAACCTTTTGAATTGTTCCGTCAAGCGCATAAACTGCACCACTGATAAAGTCTACCATCCTCCTGGCAACTTCCTTATCCATATCCTCAAAATTGATGATGATAGGCTTCTTGCTCTTAAGGTCGTCACATATGGACTGGACCTCATCATAAGATGTTGGCTCCACCAG
>CAZNMO010000281.1:2509-4735 GCA_964574195.1 uncultured Clostridiaceae bacterium
CGCTGAATGTATGTTCACCACATTGCTTTTCTTTGGCAGGTTAGCATTAGTAGTAACTGCTTCTATCTGCGGCTTCACAAAGGTTTCCACAGTTTCAGCCTCTTCCTCTGCAGCTTCTCCGATTCCCATAAAATATAATACTTTGTTTAATATGTTGGATGACATTTTATTACCCCCTTATCAAATATTATACAGTATAATTCCTTGCGCCAAATATGCCGGTTCCTATCCTCACCATGTTGGAACCCTCTTCAATTGCCACCTTATAGTCATTAGTCATTCCCATCGACAAGTATTTCATGTCGACGTTATCAATACCGGCAGCTGCCAGAGTGTCAAACATCTTCCTGAGCTGTCTGAATACAGGCCGAACCTGTTCGGGATCTTCGTTGTATGGAGCAATAGTCATCAGCCCCATTACCCTTACGCCCTGAAGCCCGGACAATTGCCTCACAAAACCTTCCGTATCCTTATACTCAATACCGAATTTGGTATCTTCCTGTGCTACATTTACCTGAACAAGTACATCCTTAACAATACCAGCCTTTTTTGCCTTCCTGTCTATCTCTTCGGCAAGGGCGAGACTGTCAACAGAATGAATAAGTGCTACTTTATCTATTATATATTTTACTTTGTTGGTTTGTAAATGGCCTATAAGGTGCCAATTGACATTTCCCTCAATATTATCATACTTTGACATTATTTCCTGCACCTTGTTTTCTCCTATGTTTTGTATCCCGCAGCCTATGGCATAGTTGATACGCTCAGGAGCAATAGTTTTTGTCACAGCGATCAGTGTTATGTCCTCAGGATCCCTGCCTGCTTTTTCACAAACCTCCCTGATGCTTCTGCCTATACTGTCTATGTTGTCCCTGATATCCTGCAAAGTAAAACCCCTCCTATATTTTATCGGTCAATACCTGATTCTCCTTAACCCTGTTCGTCGTAGTAATTATCTCATCAAATATCCTAAGTGCCTCATAGCCTGCTTTAAAATCGGAGTCATCCTTGCCAAGATTCCTCACAAGGCAGGTATCTCCCTGCTCAACCATAACAGCCACAGGCACAAATTTCACAGTACCGCTTTTAAGAACATAAACTCCTTTTATATTGTCCTTTATCACTATGGCTTTGGCCGGAACCGTGAAGCCTTCATTATAGTCCCTTACGATATCCATACCGGCAATACGGCTTTTATAAAAGCCCTCCACATATTCGTTGATCTTTATGATCACCAGGCAGACGCCGCCTTCAGGCTGTGAAACCTCGAATACTTCTCCATTGACCTGTGTGTTGCCCAGTTCTCCGAAGCGAAGCTTTATCCGCTTTCCTGTCTTCAACCCCTTGGCCAGCTCCTGATCTATAAGGCTGCAGGTATACCACTCGAAATTATCTATTATTTTTATTCCCGGAGTACTGACCTTAGCCTTGTCTTTCTTATTGCCGTTCATGGAGTCCATTATCTCCTTGACACTATTGAGCTTGAAGCTCTTAATGTTTGATGGGGTCAATATCTGTTCATAACCATCTACATTGTAACTGACAATACCGGGAGATTGAGAGTAGATAACATCTATACTGTTGTTGTATATACCTTCAAGAGTGGTTTTTTCCTTCTGAAGCTGTTCAAGGTTCTTGCCGAAAAAGCTTCCGTTTCCATATATAAGTGACTTCTTGTAAAGATTGGCTGAAAGCTCATTCCTTACTTCCTTAAGCTTCTCAAAATCCCCTGAATCGGCTATAGTTTTCAGTTCAGAGACCTTTTCACTTATCTTGCCTTCAATCTTTTCCTTATCCTGTGAGAAGAAGTTGTTGTTTATATCAGACTGCTTTATCTCCTTGATCCTCTCATCCAGCTGCTTGATCTTCAGTGTTATATCCTCATCTGACCGGTTGCCCTTGATGATCTCCAGCAGTTTCTTTCCCTGAGAGACCTTGTCCCCCTCGTTGACCTTATAGCTTATTTCAACGCCCTCCGGAAGTGAAACCGCTGCTTCATTCCTTATTATCAGGGCTTCTGTACGTATCGTGTTTTCTATGGAGTTGTATCTTACGATCTCAGTTTCCACATTGTAAAAAACGAATCTAATAAAATATGATAAACAAATGATAGAAAATAATACAGGAAATATATAAACAGATGACAATTTACTTTTCTTGGCTTTCATTGTTTTACGGCTCCTCAATAGCGCTGCATATTAACATAATCAAAGTATATATTTCTCC
>CAZNMO010000282.1:0-4683 GCA_964574195.1 uncultured Clostridiaceae bacterium
GAGGGCCTGATAGAGAAGCATGAAATAAACCGCGAGCTGATCGCAGGGATCGGCATCGGTACTCCGGGCACCAATTTCAAGCATATCAAGAATGTGGAAAACTCTATACTTAAGGGTTGGGAAAAAATCGACGTCAAGGCCTGGTTCCAGGGTAAGACTGACCTGCCGGTATTCATCGACAATGTAGCCAGAACAAGGACCTTAAGTGAGTTTTGGTTCGGCAGGGGGAAAAACATCAGCAGCTTTATCTATGTTTTCGTGGATCAGGGCGTGGGCTGCGGATTCGTTAACAATGGCGCCATGTATGAAGGCTCAAGCCTTGTAGCAGGGGAATTTGGCCACAGCATCATAGAATATCAGGGCAGGGAATGCTATTGTGGAAATAGGGGCTGTATCGAAATGTACGTTTCTGCAGGCGCAATAACCAATGAGGTAGTCAAAGTCCTTGGTATTACTGATGGTAGCTTCAGATTCAAGGATGTCCTGCAGCGGGAAGATGAACCCAAGGTGCGAAAGGTGCTGGAGGACAGTGCAGGTATACTGGCAGCGGGTGTTGCAAACCTGATAAACATACTTAACCCCAGGTCAGTGGTATTAGGCGGAGTAGTACCGATAGAAAGCAAGGTCTTTGCAGCTGCAGCAAGGCAGGCTATAAGTGAAAACATATTCAACAACAATGCTGTAAACACACCGATATACATTAGCGAAATAGACCAGGACAGGATATGTATCGGAAGTGTGGCGTTGGTCATTAATGAAGTGTTCAAATCGGTGGAATTGAAATAGCACCGTCAAGTATTTGCGGTTAAAAGCCGGGCTCTTGTATGGCAAAGCCCGGCTAATGTCATTAAGGGGGAATACGATTGATAAATGTAGAAAAATACTGGGAGGATCCTGGTATCCTGCACGTGAACAGGGAAAAGCCCAGAGCATATTATATACCTTACAGCAAAGAGGCTGAGGCATTCTCGGGAGAGCGTGAGGCTTCACCATTCCTTCACAGCCTTAATGGAGAGTGGAGTTTCAAATATCTTAAAAACATCAATCAGGTCGAAGAGGGCTTCTACAAGGCAGATGCAGATACCAGTAGCTGGGATGCCTTGACAGTCCCTTCCTGCTGGCAGCTAAAGGGCTATGACCAGATTCACTATACAAACGCCAATTATCCCTTTCCATGTGACCCGCCATTTTTACCCAACGATAATCCGGTGGGGCTTTATGTCAGGGATTTCAATATATCAGAGCATTGGGACAGAAAAGAAAAGCACATTGTTTTCGAAGGAGTAAACTCCTGTTTCTACCTGTGGATCAACGGCAGCTTCATAGGCTATAGCCAGGGAAGCAGGATGCCTTCTGAATTTGATATCACAGCTTATGTGAAGGCTGGAAACAACAGGCTTGCAGTAATGGTACTGAAGTGGTGCGACGGGAGCTATCTGGAGGACCAGGATATGTGGCGCTTTTCGGGCATTTTCAGGGATGTATACCTGCTGGCTAGGGACCAGGCCCACATCAGGGATGTTTTCATAAGGCAGAAGCTGAGTGTGGACATGCAGAGGGCAGCCCTTTGCTGTGAGATGGATACTGTGGGCAGCTGTGGGCTCAGGGTAGAGCTGAAGGATGTTTCTGGGCTTACAATAGCCCAGGGGGCTGCAAGTATAGACGGACAGGGTGCAATAAGCCTAGAGATACAGCAGCCGGTGCTGTGGAATGCTGAGAGCCCATATCTGTATAAGCTGCTTATATATTGTGCCGAAGAAGTGCTCGTATTCAGCGTGGGCATAAGGCGTGTAGAGATAAATCAAGGAGTGTTCATGATCAATGGAAAGCCTGTCAAACTGAAAGGCGTCAACAGGCATGAGTCCCATCCCGAGTTGGGACAGTCAGTGCCTCTTGCACATATGGCGGAGGATCTGATGTTGATGAAGAAGCATAACATCAATACCATAAGGACTTCACACTATCCGGACGACCCGCGTTTTCTGGAGCTGTGTGACCGGTACGGCTTTTATATCATTGATGAGGCTGACCTGGAATGCCACGGGGTCCTGGAGGCCGGAGACTTTCATATGCTGACAAGGGATCCCCTCTGGGAAAGGGCTTTTCTGGACAGGGCCGAGAGGCTGGTCGAAAGGGACAAGAATCATCCTTGCGTACTGATTTGGTCTATGGGCAATGAATCCGGTTATGACAGGAATCACATCAGCATGGCCCTATGGACCAGGAACAGGGATGACTCAAGGCCGGTCCACTATGAGGGTGCAGCTCCCAAATACGGTGGGAGCCATGATGTGGAGTGTCTGGATATGGAAAGCAGGATGTATGCCTCTGTGGAGTATATTGAGGCATATGCCCTGAACAAGGACAACCGAAAGCCATTATTCCTGTGCGAGTACAGCCATGCCATGGGCAATGGCCCCGGAGATCTGAAGGACTATTGGGATATCATATACAAATACCCCAGGCTTATGGGTGGCTGTGTCTGGGAGTGGTGCGACCATGGAATACTTGCAAGCACAAATGAAGGAACTGCCTACTTTGCCTATGGCGGTGATTTCGGAGATGAACCCAATGACGGCAATTTCTGCCTGGATGGCCTTGTTTACCCCGACAGGACTCCTCACACGGGGCTTTTGGAGCTGAAGCAGGTGCTGGCTCCTGTCAGGTTTGAGGCTGTGGATCTATTGCGAGGTATGATAAAGATAACCAATCTATATGATTTTACCGACTTGTCGGGAGTTGCCCTGGAATGGAAACTGGAACAGGATGGTATAGAGCTGGAAAAGGGTCGGTATGATGGGCTTAAGGCTCAGCCTGAATGCTCGGAGATCATCAGACTGGGCTACAGCATAGCTGAAGGAGCGGCCGGAAGGTATTTCGTCACTATAGCTGCTGTCAGGAAAGAGGCTGCTCCCTGGGCTGATAGCGGCTTTGAACTGGCCTTCGCACAGTTTGAACTGCCATTCAGCAAGGCAGCAGTGGCAGCACCCCGGAATATTGCAAGAATAAGGGTTGAAGTAAATGAGAACCTGGTCTGCATGGAAGGAAGGGACTTCGGCTATGTGTTTGATTTGTTCCGGGGTGGCTTTACAAGGCTCTCTGTCAACGACACAGAGCTTATTAGCAGCCTGCCCAGGTTCAACATATGGCGCGCCCCTACCGACAATGACAGAAATATAAAGCTGAAATGGATGGAAGAAGGCTACCACAGGGCAGGCACCCATATATATAAAGCAAGCATACTTGAGGCAGCTGAAGAAAAGGTCAAGATACTGGTAGATTTCTCCCTTGGGGGGTATATCAAGCTTCCCATCCTGCATGGCAAGGCGATCTGGACAGTATATGGTTCCGGAGAGATATTCCTTGAAACAGATGTAAGGGTAAGGGAGGGGCTGCCGTTTTTGCCTCGCTTTGGGCTACAGCTTGTGATGCCTGAAGGGAATGAGGGCGTTGAATACTATGGCTATGGCCCCCGTGAGAATTATATAGACAAGCGGCAAAGTGTCGTGAAGGGCAGATTTGTTTCATCAGTGGATGAAATGTTCGAGAATTATCTTGTGCCCCAGGAAAACGGCTCAAGAAGCGGTACTGAATGGGTTACAATATCCGGTCCCCGGGGGATGGGTTTGAGGATCTCCTCTGAGGATGAGTTTTCCTTCAATGCTTCCCATTATACACCGGAGGATATGACGGCTGCAGGCCATCCTCATGAACTGAAGAAGCGGAAAGAGACAATAGTAAACATAGATTATAAGATGAGCGGAGTCGGTTCCAATTCCTGCGGTCCTGAATTATTGGAGAAATACAGGTTGGATGAGACGGACTTCAGCTACAATATCAGAATAGTGCCCCTTGGGCATAATTAGTGCTTTATCGAATCATATCAGCAGCTATCTGGAATATATTTCTGATAGCTGCTTTTCTTTTTGACCTTTATATAAAAAGGTGGTAAAATTTAAGCAATTAGTTAGTTACAAACAGTAACAAAGTAGACAAGCAAAGGAGGTCTCGTATGAAGTTGATCATCAAACCAATTATAGCCACCGAAGAATTAATGGTATACCTGGAGGAGAAGAAGGTGATCACAAGGATCTGCCCCGGCCATGATTCCCTGGAAACTAAAGTGGATGAAGCCAGGTGCGAAACGGTATATTCAACAGATCCAAGGTTTGGCCCCCATAAGCTGATAAGCGTTACCATCAATACATCTGAACCGCGCAATTTTATGTATCACAGTGACAGGGAGGATTTCATGCTCATAGACAGGCCGGGGGCCTCGGCGCTGATACTTACGGTGAGCCTGCTGCACAAGGATGAACTGAACAAACGTATAGAAAAAGGGGAGCTATCTGAAGAAGATTTTGTCTCTATGATTTGCAAAGCCAATGACCCATATCTAAGCTTCTTCACCATGAATCCATATTATCCCCACGTGGAGACCTGCAGCGATCTGTCTGAAAATCCTCCCAGCTTTTATGTGGGAGAGCCAAGGGATATGGATGAAAACCTGATAGATTTCAAGGGATATCAGCTTGTTATTGGGTAGTAAGCTAAATCAAATAAAAATGGAGGGCTATTATGAAAAGATCACAGATAAATCAAAAGATAATCTGGGCGAAGGAGCTGTTGGAGAAAAACAACATCAAGCTGCCACCTTTTGGCTACTGGACAATGAAGGATTGG
>CAZNMO010000283.1:0-3952 GCA_964574195.1 uncultured Clostridiaceae bacterium
ATCTGAAGGTCAGCATTCTGGCAGAGGCTACAAAGGATGCAAAAAACAGGGCTGAACAGATATCACAGAATACCGGCAGCAGGATAGGCGCTCTAAAATCAGCAAAAATGGGAGTATTCCAGATCACCCCTTTGTATTCTACAGAGGTAGCGGATTATGGGATCAATGATACATCTTCCATTGACAAGGAGATAACGGCTGTTGTCACCTGCACCTTTGAAATGAAATAATGTGGGGTTACCAATAATAATGAGGAGGGGTTCATACATATGAGGGAGAATTTTTTAGAGCTGGTAAAGAGGATAAGATATTATAACGATGCACTATCTGTGCTCTTCTGGGATCTGAGGACAGGAGCGCCGAAGAAGGGCGTGGCCCAGAGGTCGGAGGTTATCGGTATGATATCCGAGGAGATATATAAGTTAACTACCTCTGAGGAAATGGAGAAATACCTGTTGCACTTTGAAGCACCAGACAACAGCAGTATTATGGACGATATGCTGAGGGCAGTGGTAAAGGATTGCAGGCGCGAATTTGACAAGTACAGGAAGATACCGGTAGACAGATACAAAGAATATGTTATATTGACATCAAATGCAGAATCGGTTTGGGAGGATGCAAAGAACAGCAATGACTTCCAAATGTTCAGACCTTATCTGGAAAAAATAGTCCGCTTCAATCAGGAATTTATCGAACTTTGGGGCTATCAAGAGAATAAATACAATACTCTTCTGGATATAAACGAACCCGGAATGACAGTTGAAAAGCTGGACGGCATATTCAACCAGCTGAGGGCTAGGATCGTTCCTCTGGCAGCAAAGATAAATTCCTCAAGAAGAGGATCTGAGGAGAATGTCCTTGGTCAGTATTTTGATATCAAGAAGCAAGAGGAATTCAGCCTGTACATATTGAAGGAAATGGGCTATGACTTTGAGGCAGGACGCCTGGATGAGAGCGAGCACCCCTTCACCATAGGAATAAATCCTGGAGATGTAAGAATAACTACTCACTATTATCCGGAGGATTTTGCCAGTGCATTGATGAGCTCCATGCATGAGGGCGGCCATGCGCTTTATGAGCAGAACATCTCATCGAAGCTATACGGAACTCCCCTGTGTAACGGTGCTTCCATGGGGATACATGAATCCCAGTCAAGATTCTGGGAAAATATCATAGGCCGCAGTAAAGACTTCTGGGCGCACTATTATGGAGAATTGCAGAAGTTTTTCCCGGAGCAGCTGGGTGAGGTGTCACTTGACAGCTTCTACAAGGCAATAAACAGGGTCGAGCCTTCGTTGATAAGGGTTGAAGCAGATGAAGTAACCTATAACCTTCATGTGATGATCAGATACGAAATAGAGAAAGCGCTTATAAACGGTGAAATGCAGGTTGTAGACCTGCCGGAGATATGGAATTCCAAAATGCAGGAATATCTTGGAGTAGTACCGCCTAACGACACAAAGGGCGTTCTGCAGGATGTTCATTGGGCAGGAGGCAGCTTCGGGTATTTTCCATCGTATACCCTTGGAAATATTTATGCAGCTCAGATATACAATACTGCACGAAAGGAAATTGCCGATTTTGACAAGCTTTTGGCTAATGGAGAATTGGTGAAGATCAAGCAGTGGCTTGTAGACAAGGTATATCAGTATGGCAAGCTGATAGAGCCTGAAGAGCTTATAATCAGGATTACCGGCGAAACCACCGATCCAAGGTATCTGATGGAGTATCTTGAAAATAAGTATAAGGATATTTATAAATTTTAATGATTAAATATTGACAAAAAGATTCCCTTGGGATTATACTGTATAAAACAATTTATTAAATTATGGAGCTGAATTTTATGAACACAAAATTTTTTCTTGTAAACAGAAAGCATCATCATAGGCAGAGCGCTTAAGCCTTTCAGGAAATTTTCCGTAGGCATAAGTGCTATTCGCGCTTGTGCCTATGGGATGCTATATTAAAAACCCCGTAGGTAAAATAATACCTACGGGGTTTTGTTTTTTAAATAATCAGTGAGGGAGGATCAGTACAATGCAAAGCTTTGGGGTCCCACAGGGTATGCGGGATATTCTGACTGAAGAAAGCAGAAAAAGGACAGACCTGCAGGAAAAGCTGCTGCACCATATGCGGAGCTGCGGCTTTGAGCGCATTGAGACACCGATATTCGAATACAATGGGCTATTTTCCGGCGACATATCTCCGGTGGAGGAAGAAAGCACCATGAAAGCAATAGACAGTGACGGAAGAGTGATCGTACTGAGACCTGACATGACCATTCCCACTGTAAGAGTGGTAGCAACCAAGCTGAAGGGCTGCAGCAAGCCACTAAAGCTGTTCTATATGGGGAATGTGTACCGGGCAGGCAAGAAGAGCAAGGTAGCGGGGCGTGAGTTCTCACAGATCGGCGGTGAGATATTCGGCAGCTCGGGCAAATGGCTGGATCTGGAGCTGCTGGAGTTGGCAAAGGAATGCTTCAGGGTAGCCGGTGTTTCTGATTATAAGATAGATATCGGGCATATAGGGATCATTAAGGGTATTTTCGAAGAATTGATGCTGGCTGGAGAAACCGAAGCGGAGATAATCGACCTAATAAACAGGAAAAACCTGGTTGAGCTTGAAGCACAGGTGGCTGTGCTCCCTATTGGCGAGAGGTATAAAGACATAATATGCAGACTGCCCCTGCTATTCGGCAGGCCTGAAGAGGTTTTCAGGGAGATGGGGGACCTGATCGTCAATGAAACTGTCAGGAAATCAGCTGACTATCTGCTTGAGGTATTTGACAAATGCAGGGCCATGGGTCTGGAATCAAAGCTGATCATAGACCTGGGGATGACCGGGAATATGAAATACTACACAGGACTTATATTCAAGTCCTATGCTCAGGGAACCAGCGAGGTGGTCATATCAGGAGGAAGGTATGACGAACTGCTGGGGGTGCTAGGAATGGATTCCACCGCTGCAGGCTTTGCGGTATACATCGACAATATGCTAGAGGCGGCAGCCAAGACAGGCGTTGCGCTTCGGAAGGAACGGAGAGTATTGGCCGTGTTTTCGGAGGAAAGGTACGCTGAGGCACTGGAGTATGCTGAAAGGCTCAGAGGTCAGGGCACTACCATCAGCCTTGTATATGCAGGAGATTTGCCGGAACCGCGGCAATACGGCCAGGAATATGGCTATGAAGAAATAATACTGTTCATTGAATAATTGGGAGTGAAAGAGATGTTGAAGATAGCTATAGCAAAGGGAAGGATAGCCGAAAAGGTCAGCGGGCTGCTACTTGAAACCAAGGAATATGGGAACATAATCGCCCCGGAGTCCAGGAAGCTTGTATTCATTGATGAGGATAGGGAAGTGGAGTTCTTCCTGGTCAAGCCCTCTGATGTTCCGGTATATGTGTCCAGCGGAGCGGCGGATGCCGGAATAGTCGGAAAGGATGTATTGATGGAGACTCAGAACCAGGTTTATGAAATACTGGACCTGAAGATATGCAGATGCAGAATGGTACTGGCAGGTCCGGTCGTAAAGGGACAGATAAGGCCATTGGTCAGGAAAATAGCTTCCAAGTACCCAAAGATAGCTGCGGCATATTTTGAAAAGAGATCCGAAGCTGTAGAGATAATCAAGCTGGACGGCTCCATTGAGCTTGCGCCTATAGTGGGCTTGTCGGATGCAATAGTGGATATCGTTGAAAGCGGAAGGACGCTGAAGGAAAACGGGCTTATGGTGTATGAGGAGATCTGCGATATAACTGCCAGAATGATAGTAAACAGGGTCAGCTACAAGCTGAAAAACAAAAGCATCAATGCATTTGTCAAGGCTTTGAGCAAGGCTCTTGAGGGAGGTGGGGAAAATGCTTCGAATGCTGTCGTGGGATGATAAATGCAGCGTTTCAGAGCTGGCAGGCATGAAGGGTCAAAGCTTCATACCCGAGGAGGTAACAGCTGCG
>CAZNMO010000283.1:3962-4663 GCA_964574195.1 uncultured Clostridiaceae bacterium
GGAGACAGTGCTGTACTTGAATACAGCAGGAAGTTCGACAAACTGTCAGATACAGGTGACTTTATGGTCAGCGCAGCAGACCTTGAAGCAGCGGCAGGCAAGGTTGACAAAAGCTTCCTGGATGCAATGGACAAGAGTATCGCAAATATCAGAAGCTATCACAAGGAAACAGCCGACAGGGGCTTTAGCATTATGACCGATAATGGAAGCGTCCTGGGCAGCAGGGTGACCCCCATTGAAAAGGTGGCTGTTTATGTGCCGGGAGGGAAGGCTTCTTATCCGTCAACTGTTGTAATGTGTGCAGTGCCCGCCATAATTGCAGGAGTAAGTGAGATAATACTGCTTACCCCTCCGGCCGCAGATGGCGGAATAAACCCGTATATAGCGGCAACGGCAAGACTACTGGGTATAGACAAGGTCTTCAGGATCGGAGGAGCACAAGCGGTCGCTGCAGCCGCCTTCGGGACGGAAACCGTACCCAAGGTGGATAAAATAGTAGGGCCAGGCAATGCATATGTGGCTGCTGCCAAAAGAGAGGTTTACGGCTATGTGGATATTGATATGATAGCCGGCCCCAGTGAGATAGCAGTCGTTGCCGATAGCAGCGCAAATCCTGCCTGGGTTGCTGCAGACCTGCTCTCCCAGGCTGAACATGATGAGATGGCAAGGTGCTTCCTGGTAACTGATTCGGGAGCGTTTGC
>CAZNMO010000284.1:0-4653 GCA_964574195.1 uncultured Clostridiaceae bacterium
AGCAAGGGTTAGATCTGGTCGGGTTACAGTCAGATAGATAAGCTTTCCAACCAAACGTCTATACCTCTCTGGATTTTCAAAGAGCAGGCCATCATCCTTACTGAATTTCAAAGTCGGATCCATAGGAGTATCCACATTGCTCCCAACAATCCAGTCTGCTCTAAAAAGTCTGTAACATACTTCCTTTGATAAAGTGATATTCCCGCCTTTGATCTTGCTACTTCAATACCCAACAAGTATCCAAGCTTTCCAAGATCCTTGGTAAAAAAGTGTTTACTAAAATACTGTTTCAGGTCAACAATTCCTGTCCTCTCACTACCTGTAATTACAATATCATCAACATAGACAGCAAGGATTAGAGATCCACTTTGGATATGACGAACAAATACTGAATGATCAACCTCAGTTTGCTTCAGCCCATATGCAGAAAGAACGTCGACTAAATTTAGCAAACCATGCCCTCTGGATTCTGTTCTAGACTTACCAATCTTGGCTAGCTTGTTTTCCTTGCGCTAAGCCCTTCTCTTATCTACAACTTTGGCGAATAGTGAAAATCATTATTCCCTCCAATCTTTATGGAATGATTTGACCCCCACTCCTAGCGTGCTAAGCCGTAGTATGTTTTTTAAGAAGATCCTTCCCAGTGTGCCAAGCCCCCTCCCAACGGTCTCAGGCCATGGTCTGGGTCAATGAACTAGTCTCGTCCCCCTAACCTAAGAGTTCTGGTTATGACCAGCCGAAAACAGGTCCTCTAGATGCCTTATAACCGTCCTTTTTGCCCATTCCCGCTTATGCGTACTTCATGGCTGATAGGCCTACAGACGCTTGAGGCCCCGGAATAGCCTTGCTTTCACGTTCCCCCTCTTTCCTTAGATCAGGTTAGCACTTATGCTGCTTCACGCAACTATATTCAATCAATTGAGTAGAGAGGGCAATTGAATCAGTCGTCATCCTTCGCTCTTGTGCTAAAGGCTCTCTTACCACAGGTCGCCATTCCATCCTTTTTCGAAAGGGTAGATGCTTTTCTCCTCGATTCATCGAGATTTCAAGTTGACATCTCGAACATAATCCTGTTGTTGGTAATGGCCTTGGCGAATGACTTGCCACGCTTTCTGGGCTTGACTCTTGTGGGATGGGATGTGCTCAGCCGCCTCCAACTCTTTCTGTGGGTCAGACAACTTCCTTAAGTCAGCAGACATCATATTGATCTCTACTGCTCCCGCAAACGGTGATGTCTCGATTCCCATTGGTCGGTCTGCTATCCGGAACAAACCTTTGTCCAAGTAATCTTGAATCAGATTCCTTCAATTTACACAATTATTTGTAGAGTGAGTCCATTTCTCGTGCCATTTACAATAACGTTTTCCTTTTCTTTCTTCTTTTTTAGGTATCTTATGTCCAGGCAGACAGGTCAAAAGCTGTTGATAACCCGGCGGCTGCTTCAGAGCTTCAGATGCCAACCAGTCGGCCGCGATCTTACCTTCTCTCTTCTCTATGAGTATGCTTACAAAAGCACTGCCAATCCCTTTGAACAAGATTCCTGCAAGCTTGGATCAGTTGTGCTTGAGGGTGATTAGAGGAAATCAAATGAATCACAGCATGCAAACAATATTCCAAATCTGTTTCAAGAATGACCTGCTTGTAACCCAAATCCCATGCCAACATAAGGCCACGGTAGATGGCCCAGAATTCAGCCACATTCTTGGTTGTACAATCCAAATTCTCAAAGAAAGCAGACACCCATCCGCATTCATTTTAACAAAAAAGACTGTAAGGGGAAACCTTCTAACAAAAATATTCGTATATTCTCGCTCATCCACGGGTTTTTCCCAAGCCAAAACCTACTCCTAAGAAGTTGCTGGATCGAAGTAGTACATTATACATCTGCCCGCCAGCAGCAGAGGCGGTTCGATTCCCCTTATACGCGATGTGGCGAAAAAGACTGATTCAACGAGATATGCCTGCATGTCGAGAGTGCGCTCCCTCTCTCTCAGCTAAGGAAAGAGATAGAGAATTCATGTACTTCGCGATTTCCTGCGGATCTATCGTATCGTTACTTCTCTCTGATTGTGATTTCCCATGTGCCGTACTATACCGCTAAGGAAAACAAACAAGAACCAGGCTAGGCTACTCCTCTTCCCCTTTCTGAATCAACTTGTCCTTGCGCTTACCACTTCTGAAAACTTGCGAGCGAGTGTCGATCGCTCCTTTGCCTGGGCAAGATCTGACGACTCCTGCCCAAAGATGGCGGGTTACGAATTCTGATTAGCTACTGCCAAAGAGGCCAGGAACGAGCTTCCGCTTTATCTAAAGAAAAAACCTCTTCCTTTCTCTCTTCCTGATCAGCGGATTCAGAGTGATCAGGTGAAGCCCCCCTTCTCGTTGTACCGAAATAGAGGTCTGATTTAAACGACCAGGTACAGCATATGAGTTCGATCCATTAGGTTCTTTTTTTTTTCAGAAAAGAAACGAGAGACAAGAAAACATCTTTGATTACGATTAAAAGGAACAATCTCAAATAGACCAAGATCCAATTTCGGGTCATTTCTTGGTGAACATGATCCGCCATAATCTCTTCGATCCCTTCATTTATGTGCCAGAATAAAGAGAGATTTGGTAGGAAAGTGGAAGAGACTTTTTTGTATATAATAATGAAAGGGAGTGGGAAAGCTGCTGTAATTCTTTGGAAAAGCCCGGTTCTCTTTGTCTTCGAGCTTTCATTCCTCAATCCACTGTTTCGTTCTTTCATATACCTCCCCACCAATAGATAGAGACAAATAGGAATAACCGAACCACGTCTACAAAATGCCAGTACCATGCAGCTGCTTCAAAGCCAACGTGATGCTCCTTGGTCAGATGACCAAGATATTGGCGAATACCACATATGATCGAGAAAATAGTACCTATAATCACATGAAAACCATGAAAGCCAGTTGCTAAGAAAAAGGTAGAACCATAAATACTATCCGAAATAGTGAAGGGTGCTTGATAATATTCCATTCCTTGAAAGCCTGTGAATACTAGAGCCAGTGAAACGGTAGCTACTAAAGCGTAAACTGCTCGTTTTTCCTTCCCCGCGAGTATAGCATGATGAGCCCAAGTTACGGCAGCTCCGGATGAAAGGGGAATAAGGGTATTAAGAAAAGGGATTTCCCAAGGATCTAAAACCGCAATCCCTTTTGGGGGCCAAATACCTCCGATCTCTACCGTAGGTGCCAAAGAAGAATGAGAAGAAGCCCGAAAAAGAGCAAAAAAGAACATAACCTCCGATACGATAAACAGAATAAAACCATATCGAGGTCCTAATTGTACGACTTTGGTATGATGTCCTTCGAACGTGGATTCGCGTAGAACATCGCGCCACCATACGAACATGGTATATAGGAGAAATATGAGGCCCAAACTGAGAAGTGTTGCACCCCCTTGAAATGAGTGCATGTACATCACACCTCCTACGGTTGTTGCCAAAGCTCCGAGTGAACCCGAAATAGGCCATGGACTTGGATCTACCAAATGATAAGAATGCCTCTGAGATTCAATCATAAACCACTTTGCCTCGGTTCTATGTAAACCCCCCCTTCACCCCCACCCCCCCCCTAAAGTAGTAAAGTAAAGAAGGGCTCTTTGGGGTCTAATTTGCTTTCTATCTGACAGGACAAACAAAGAAATAGGAAGGGATGGTTCTTTCATTCCATTGATAGAAGTCTAACTAGAAAAAGACTCTCTCTATTACTTTGAGAAGAGAATCGTTGGTTTGACCGACGAACTACGTGGGAAAATAGACCTTCTTTCTTTGATTTGAAGCAAGATTTTTGGAAAGTAACAATTCCATTCAGTTCGCTTTCGGAAAACTTGCTGGTCGCGGATTAGTTCGTTCTGCGCCGCCAGCGGCCTCAACTCAAAGGCGCAGGTTGATCTCTCTGGTTGAGGCTGCATTCATTTATTCATATTCAACTTGACACGTGGGAAGGGCTTACTCTACTAGTGGCTCGGCTTGGTCTCGCTCCCTTCCCGCACTATTCCTCCCCACTAAAAAGAGCGATTGAGAATCTCGAGAACCTTTCCGAGCGTCTGTCTTCGCGGGGCGATTGGAAAAGAAAGGAGTATTTCATTCTTTTACAGCCTTCCATTCCACTATTCTGATCGAATTAATTGCTCTTCCGAACGACCAAGTCATAATGAGATTAAAAACCGATGCTTCCTTGGCCGTGTGGAACATGGATTAGCATTATGTCATTCCTACAAGTGATGACCCACCCAGGATTGCTATGTACGGACTTAGAGATCAAATATAATATGTTTCTTTCCATTCCTCGTGAGCCACTTATTTCTCCGAAACAAGAGATTAAAGTCATCTTCCTCCTTTTTCCCAAGAAGTCGACGGCGTTACACCATTGGGATACTTCGAATAAACTTGAGTACATATAGGATACACCGGTGCTAAAACCTTTTCTCAAGATATCTTCCAAACTGTTGGGGTCGTTGCTCCGGATCTTGTTCTCCCGGTGTGAAACCAGTTGGTTCCGTAGTTTTAGAATTCTGCTGATCCCAAGTACTCCATCTCCATCATTGCATATAGGAATATAGAAAGTAAAGAGGAAAAGGCATGACCAGAAGAATTGTGTGAAAGAAGTGAATTTATCTAGTTGAGGC
>CAZNMO010000285.1:0-2615 GCA_964574195.1 uncultured Clostridiaceae bacterium
CAGCAGTAGTATACGCAGACACGGCTGGTACGGGCTGGATGGGCTATGGGTTGTATAATCTTAACAAATCTGAAGTCAGTATTTCAAATGAGACCGACAATATTACAGTTAACGGGAGTAGTATATCGGCAGTATATGAATACACAATAAAGAATAATTCAGACAAGAGCATCACTGTGAATTTCGGATATCCTGACAACGGAATAACAAAGTTCAGTGTTCATGACGGAACCAAATTCCTAAGCTACAAGACAAGAGATACATCATACCTTAAAAGCAATTACGGAGTAAAGGAGCTTCAGACACCCGACGGTAGATGGTATCTCATCAATATGGCCTTTACACCCGGACAGACCAGGACGATCAAAGTAAGCCTTGAAGCGGCTATGAAAAAGGAAGAAAACGATACATACAAGCTTAATTTCTATAAAGACAGAGGCTTCTCCTATGCAATTAAAAGCGAAAAAGCTACACTGGCATTGAAGCTCTCCGGTTTCATGCCTTATAATGTATTTGAGCTTGATGGGATCAAGCCTGAGGAAGTATCGGGGGATGGGAGCATAAAGCTTGCCTACACCGGAGACTATGGAAACGGGGCAACACTTAGATACCAGCCTGTTGACAGGATGGTACTGGATAAGCTTAATCTGAGCGAATACAAGAAACCGAAAGCAATAGTCAAGGCTTTCAGGGAAGGAAGATTCCAGGAAGCAAAGACACTATGTGAGGAATATATAACCGCTCCAGGGGACAATACACTGAGTATCGATCAGGTCAAATATGTTCGTGCAGAATGTATGAGAAAGCTGAACGATAATGATGGCTTTCTGAAGACCATGGATGAAATAGACAGTAAAGGTCTGTATCCTGCCAGAGTCGGTTATAAGATAGCAATAGACCGTTTGGCTGCATATAGCAGCCTTAATAATGATGAAGCTATGAACGACCTGCTGAAGGAACTGCTGCCGGACACAAAGTCCGGTTATCCTTATCTTTACTACTGGCTCGTGAAAAACGGTTACCAGCTTGTAGAGGACGAAGCAGGAATGGTAACACCAACGGGCAAACCAACCAGCGCTGTGTCTAAGGCAGGAAAAGGCTTTGATTTCCTGGGAGCATTGATATCACTGATAAATACACTGAGGGAGAGCAGATGGACCTATGCCATACTGGGGCTCCTGATAGGTTTTGTATTGGGCAGGCTGACAAAAAGGAATAAGAGGAGAAACAGTGTCTATCTTTTCAGAGATTAGCAAATATCAAAATCTGCTTAAGCATCGCTGAAACAGATTTCTGTTACCTTAATTTTCTTTGCGGCGAAACAAATCTACTTTGGCATTTATTCGCCGCAAATCAGATAGCTGAATAATCCCAGCGGAAAACCACATAATATCCCTATAAGGAGTGATATGATGAAGGGAAAAAAGACTGGGAAAAAGCAGCTTATTCTTACACCTGAGGATGCAATGAAATATGAAATAGCCAATGAGCTTGGCCTGGGTGAGAAGCTTTCGCAGGTAGGCTGGGGGGGACTCACTGCTGAGGAGACCGGGAGGATAGGCGGATTAATAACAAGAAAAAAGAGAAGCCTTTCAGCTGTTGACAACGCAAATCGTGTATGAGAGGATATATTATGATTGCAGCCGCATATGCGGCTGCTGTTTTTAAGAGGTGAGCAATTATGGATTTACATCAAAAGGCAGCGGAGCTTATCAAGACCTCCAGGGGGGTTGTAATACTTACCGGTGCAGGAGTTTCAACTGACAGCGGGATCCCAGACTTCAGGAGCCCGGGAAGCGGTCTGTGGGAGAAGATCGATCCGATGGAGGCTTTGTCATCTGAAGTTTTGTATAATTCGCCGAAGAAGTTTTACAGCCTTGGTTTCAATATAATTACTTCTATGACGGATACAGCCCCGAACAAAGCTCACTACCTTATTGCAAAGCTGGAGGAGTTAGGTCTTGCAGATATAGTGGTGACGCAGAACATTGACGGGCTTCATCAGAAGGCGGGAAGCAGGAAGGTATATGAGGTGCATGGGACAACAACTACCTGCAGCTGTGACAACTGCGGCGAGAAATACGATACAGCACTGATCCGGAAGCGGGTAGAAGCAGGTGAGGTACCACCCCGCTGCCGCTGCAGAGGGATAATCAGGCCTGATGTTGTACTTTTCGGGGACATGCTTCCGGAATGCTTTTACAAAAGTATAGAGCAGGTCGAAAACTCCGAACTGCTGCTTGTGATTGGTTCCAGCTTGTCTGTATCACCGGTCAACCATCTTGCTGATATATGCAAAAAGCTTTTGATAATTAACATGGGGGATACTTTCTATGACACCAGATGTGATTTGAAGATCAGTGAAAACATTGCCTATGCCCTGGAAAAAATAATCCAATATATCTGATAAAACATAATTTCTTGAAAAGGGCTCGGAATGCTTACGAAGTGTCGGTAGAGAAGCCTGGAAGTACTCAGGTAAGGAAGAGGTGAATATATGGAAAGCTACAATGAGTTTGCGGAGGTCTATGACCTTTTTATGGAGGATGTGGATTACAGCTCCTGGTGCAGCTATATAGAGGATATATTCAAACTGTATGGTGTAAAACCGGTCA
>CAZNMO010000285.1:2625-4647 GCA_964574195.1 uncultured Clostridiaceae bacterium
AAATACTTGATACGGCATGTGGTACAGGGAACATAACAATACCGATGTCGGCTGCGGGATATACCATGAGCGGCCTGGACCTTTCGGCAAGCATGCTTGCATTGGCTGAAAGCAAAGCCAGGGCAGCAAAACAGAAGATAATGTTTCTGAATCAGGATATGAGCAGTATGAGGCTTCATGAAAAGTATCAGGCTGTACTTTGCATGTGTGACGGAGTGAATTACATAGTCGACGAGGACAGACTTGTGGATTTTTTCGATTGTGTCTACAACAGTCTGGACAATAAAGGAATTTTTATTTTTGACATAAGCAGCTACAGTAAGCTAAGCGGAATATTAGGCTGCAATACCTTCCATGAAGAAAAAAATAATAAGCATTATATTTGGAATAATAATTTTGATGAAGAATCTGATACAATTGAAATGGAACTGATCTTTTTTATACCTCAGGGTGAGCTTTACAGGAAGTTTACAGAGCAACACATACAGAAAGCTTATCATTGGCAATATCTGGCTGAGCTTCTGCGGGCTTCGGGCTTTAAGCAAATCAGAGTATTTGGGGATTTTGGCCTTTCAGAGCCTGAGCCTGACAGTGAAAGGATATTTTTTACCGCAGTAAGGGATTGAAGCAATTCTTGATAAAGACAGTACTTGTTAATATAAATTGATTATGGAGGAAACAGATGAAGGATTATATTTTAAGAGGAGCAACTACAGATGAGGGAATAAGGTTTTTCTGCTGCATAACAACGGAAATGGTGGAGGAAGCAAGGCGCATCCATAGCTGCAGCCCGGTATCCATCGCTGCCCTGGGAAGGATGCTGACAGCAGGAAGTATGATGGGGCTTATGCTAAAATCGGATAAGGATACACTTACCCTTCAGATAAACGGAAAAGGACCGGCTGGAAACATTGTGGTGGTTTCCGATAATTCGGGCAACGCAAAGGGTTATATTACAAACAATGATGTTGAGCTTATGAGACGTCCGGATGGAAAGCTGGATGTGGGCACAGCGGTTGGAGTGGATGGAGTTCTGACGGTTATCAAGGATCTTGGACTAAAAGAGCCGTATGTAGGACAGATACCGATAATAAGTGGAGAAATTGGTGATGACATTTCATCGTATTTTGCCACATCAGAGCAGACTCCCACTGCGGTAGGAGTGGGAGTCCTGGTTGAGGTGGATGGTCATGTGGCGGCTTCCGGTGGCTTCATAATACAGCTTATGCCTGAGGCAGATGAGAGTGTTATTTCAAAGCTTGAAGAAAGGCTTGGACAAATCCGGTCCGTAACTGAAATGGCAAGCTCAGGACTCGATGCAGAGGGAATGATGAAGGAAATACTGGGGGATATGGAATTCAAGGTATATGAGAAGAAGGAAATAGGCTACAGGTGCAACTGTAACAAGGAAAGACTGGAACGAGCCCTGATAAGCATTGGTGAGCAGGAGCTTGTGGAAATCATTGAGGAGCAGGGACACGCAGAGCTGGTATGTCATTTCTGCAACAGCAAGTATCAGTTCAACAAGGAAGAACTGAATGAGCTTTTGAAAATTGCAACAGAAAAGATTTAGGAGTCAGTTTTGCGCTATTGTATAAAAATAGAAAAATAGTAAAGGCTAAGTACAATCTGTTTTAGCGTAGCTGAAACAGATTGTTATGCACCCTCGTATGTTATAGCATTTGGAAGCTATAAGGAGGAAACCAGTGCTATAAAATGATAAATGTAAGAATCAAAAAAATACGCCTTTTGACTTTAGTCGGGCTCTAAGTTATACTAAGTGAGTCGCAAGTTTTAGGGGGGCATAGCTCAGCTGGGAGAGCATCTGCCTTACAAGCAGAGGGTCATAGGTTCGAGCCCTATTGTCCCCACCAACTTATTCTTTGCGAAGCAAAGAATAAGACAGACATTCCTTAATGTGCAGCGTAGCACATGCGGAGCGCCTTTAAAGCTCAAGACAAACAAGGATGGCCCAGTAGTTCAGTTGGTTAGAATGCCAGCCTGTCACGCTGGAGGTCGACG
>CAZNMO010000286.1:0-4640 GCA_964574195.1 uncultured Clostridiaceae bacterium
CCAAGACGTTCCACGCGCAACGCGTAACACGCAACTCGAAACGGATATGTCGCATCATTCTGCTTTTGTGTATTAATATTACCATGTTCCTTCCAATTCAAAAACTTCACTACAACCCCGAATAAGCAAATCCTGCCGTTTTAACTTACCGAATCACAAAAATAAATGAAATTCCTTAGAATATTATACGAACATATGTTCGAAAAAATGCGTGGATAATTTCTGACGGATAATTTTTTTGTCTGGGGGTTATCCCTTTGAATGTCACCAATTGAAAGTATGTACATAGTATATAAGTGTAAAGGTGAACAACCTTTTTCGAAAGGAGGTTAGTATAATGGCAGGCGGATTTGGAACAGCCAATCCAATAGCAGCCTCGGGATGCGGTACACTACCGGTACCTCAGCCGGCACCTGTCGGAGGTTTTTTCGGGCTCGGCAGTTCATGGATCTGGATAATATTACTTCTTATATTTGTGCTCCCACGGTTTGGCATTGGAGGGTGCGGCGGCGTTGGAGGTTTGTTCGGAGGGATGGGATGGATTTGGATACTGATACTTATAATCTTCCTGGTTCCCGGTATCTTGCCTGGCTTTCGCCTTGGCGGATTTGGCATATAAAGAGCATATATTGTAGCGAAGGGAGGTGAAAACATGGCAAACGGAATTGCAGCAGCTGGATGCGGTGTACCTACAGCAGTAAGCCCGATAATGGATATGTGCAAAGGAAATGGATTCCTTCTTCTGCTCCTGTTGTTTGTGCTCCTGGCATCATGCACAACTCTGGGCAGGGAGAAAAACTTCTTCTTCATCATAATACTGGCGATAATCGCTTTCGGCGGATTTGGAAGAACCTTCGGATTCGGCGGACCGGAAGTAATATAGCTTGAGGATAAGATCCGGCCTGACCAGAAAATATTGGGTCAGGCCGGATTTTTGTCACCAAATCAAAGCATGTACATAGTATGGAAGTGGGAGGGTTGTCAAACTCACAATCCTACCCTGATGCCATAACTCACCTCAAGTATGAAAGTGGGCTTCACTGCTCACTTTCATGCTGAATAACTAAAGTTGTCACGAAATCAGTGCATGTACATAATATGGAATTGAGAAAGGGGGTGACATAATGGCAAACGGATATGGAAATCCTGCGGTAGCGGCAGCCGGCTGCGGCGTTCCTACAGCAGTAAGCCCAGTAATGGAAATGTGCAAAGGAAACGGATTCCTTCTTCTGCTCCTGTTGTTTGTGCTTCTGGCATCATGCACGACTCTTGGCAGGGAGAAAAACTTCTTCTTCATCATAATACTGGCGATAATCGCCTTTGGCGGATTTGGAAGGACATTCGGATTCGGTGGCGGGCCGGTGTTATAGCTGTTTAGGGTCTTGTTCCCGTAGACAGGGGGCCTGACCCTTAACCGACTTGTTTTTTTCTATTAAAAAGTCCAGTATATTGTAACCAAATACAAGCCTGTACATATCATGGTATTGAAAAAGAGGTACAGGATGTATTATGGAAAGGAGGTGTCAATATGGTTGATGGAGTAGCAGCAGGTAATGTTTATGGTGGAAGTAACTTCGATATTCTTCAGGGAGTCATAGGAGAGACTGTGACAATATACACTACAAGCGGCGGAATATCAGGTTCCGGTTTTACAGGAGTAGTGCTGGCAGTAAATCCGTGTTTTGTCAGGCTTATTACCCACATAGGACCAGCTCCGGGCTGTGCATTGGGCAGCTGCTGTGGTGTACCCGGCACAGGCGGCTATGGTATGGGCGGCTATGGTATGGGCGGCTATGGCATGGGCGGCTATGGCGCAGGTGGCTATGGCGCAGGTGGCTACGGCGGTGGTAATGTAGTGCATACAGTAGGATCCGTAACAGATATTCCTATAGATAGGATCGCGGCAGTAGTACGTAACGCCGTATAGCAGTCTGGATTGAAAACTGATCAACAATATTTGGAAAGGGAATACAGGATGTCGATATCCATGTATTCCCTCAAGTTTTTTTTATTGCAGGGCCTGTCACCAAATCAATGCATGTACATAGTATGGAAGTGGGAAGCGAGAAACCCAATTGAGGGAAAGGGGGTGAGACAATGGCAAATGGATTTGGTTACGGCGGAGGCGGTTTCACCGGCAATATGTTTGATCTGCTTTCAGGTCTTACAGGAGAAACAGTAACAATATATACTACCAGTGGAGGCGACTCAGGAGCAGGTTTTACTGGCGTCATACTGGCTGTAAATCAGTGCTTCGTCAGACTTGTAACTCATATAGGACCCGCTCCGGCATGTGCATTAGGCAGTTGCTGCGGTATACCCGGCATGGGAGGCTACGGCGCAGGGGGCTATGGGGCGCCAGGTTATGGCGGCGGTGCTGTGAGATCAGTCGGTTCAGTGACAGAGATACCTCTTGACAGGATCGTTGCAGTTGTGAGCCCTGCGGTATAGTTAAATTAAGCCCAAGCCGGATTACGGCTTGGGCTTATGTCAGTAATGCAAGGTTTAGGTGTTACAGAGTACTATGCGTTTTCGGTTATTATCTTGCAATTGCCTATGAATATGGCACCTTCATCTATAATTACGTTTTTTACGGTTATATCGCCTACAAGCTTTGCGGTATGGGTGATATGTAGCTGGGAGGTTGCGGTCACGTTTCCCTCTATCATTCCTGCGACAAAGGCATTGTCTGCCTTTATGTTGCCTTTAACGGCCCCTTCTTCTCCGATGATAAGGTTGCCTGTGATATTTATTCCCCCATGCACCTTGCCGTCCAACCTTATAGTGCCCTCGGCATTTATAGTACCTTCCAGATTCGTTCCCTTGCCTATAAGTGTATCAATTTTTTCGGTGCTTATTGATTTTTTGCCTGAGCCAAACATTCGACGACCTCCCCTTTTGTAAGCGGTATATTATATAAAGTCTGTTCAAACGAAGCTTCAACAGACTTGTGCTGCCTTGGCTTTTTTTACTATGAAACGGTTTACTACTGGTTAAAGTACTTTGACGGGTTCACATTCTTTCCATTTATCCTCACTTCGTAGTGCAGGTGTGTTCCGGTGCTCCTTCCAGTGTTACCCACAGCGGATATGGCTTGTCCCTTCTTTACCTTATCGCCCTGCTTGACCAACAGCTTTGAATTATGGGCATAGACGGTGGAAATCCCATAACCGTGAGATACTATGACCATTTTACCATAGCCTGAATTCCAACCGGAGAATACTACTATTCCATCACCGGTCGCTATGGCCTTCTGACCATAGGAGGCGGCGAAATCGATACCCTTGTGGAATTCACTGCCTCTGCTTGTAAAGGGATTCTTCCTGTAGCCGAAGCCGGCAGTGATGGAAGCCGCAACGGGCATGATCGATGGTTTTGCCATAAGGTATGCCAGCTGTTTTTTAATCGGGGCAAGGGAATCATTTATTGTTTTCTTCTGATCTGCAATTTTCTCGGAGAGTGATGCAAAATCAGCTTCTATGCTATCAAGACCGGTGGATATATCGATGGGGGCGCTTTCGACCGCAGAAGCTGGTTCCGGTTCTACAGCTGCATCATCTTCAACGGGTGAAATACCGACAGCCCTCTTTAATTCATCAAGAATTTTTGAGTTTTCCTCCAGCTGCTTCTGTACCTCCAGTGAATTCTTCTGAAGCTTTTCTATTTCTACCTTTTGGGAGCTGTTTATAGCTGTAAGCTGTCCGATCTCCTTCCTGCTTATATCATACTGAAGCTTAAGGGAGGACAAGAGTGAAAAGCAGGCTGCAGATGCTGCTACAAGCAGGATCAACGATATGGTCACAAATCTGGGGAACCATACCGGCATCCTGAAGGATCTGACTTCAGACTGGCTTTCAGGAATAAACATCATGGTAGTATAATTTTTTTTGTTCTTTACAATGGCCTTCTTCAAATGAATCATCCTTTATGCTTTGATACCATACAAAATCTGTTTAAGCTTTGCTGAAACAGATTTGTGTTACCTTGATTTTCTTTGCGACGAACAAATCTACATTAGTGTACATTCGTCGCAAATTATATTAAAGGGCTACAGACACAAAAATTCCAAACCTTATATATAAACCCGCATGTTTGAAATCTGTAAATAGGCAAATAAATTGATATTTTTAATATGAAAAATCTTACAAAGGGATGCTTACAATCCATTTTAGACTAATTCTTCCTGAATGTATAGTCCTAAAATTATGGGACAATGTGTCTAAAAATGCCGGTAATATATGTTGATATATCATTTCAAAGGCTTTGTCACTGTCGAATAAAAAGTAAATATTTAGTGGAGAATATATTTGAATAAGTATATGGAGGTGATCGCATGAAAAAGGTCGGTATAGAAAAACCGTTGAGTAATGTAAAAAGATATCTTGAAAGCAGGGACTGTACGGTAGAGGTGCTGGACAGCAGCAATAAGGAGTCAGGCGCCGCCTTGAACAAATATGATGCCATCGTGGTAAGCGGTGCAGATTCCAACTTCATGGGAATGGAGGATATAGTCACGACCACACCGGTAATAAGCGCAGCGGGCAAGACGGAGGATGAGATATATAATGAGGTAATGAGGTCTTCCGGGCTTAAAAAATAAGAGTAGCCAATATTTGCCCATAGCTGTAAAATATAACTAT
>CAZNMO010000287.1:0-4160 GCA_964574195.1 uncultured Clostridiaceae bacterium
CCGGACACCTTGATTAAAAGTCAAGTGCTCTGCCTGCTGAGCTAATGGATCATTTATATGTAGTCCTTTTTTTGAAGACTTTACAATAATACCTTACTTGTCGTATCTTGTCAACAACTTTTTATATTTATTTTCTTTTATTTGTCAAACAAGATTTATATTTATTATTATTTGCAAATTCAATAATTTCATTTCATAATAAAAATAAAATTATTGAATTTGCAATATTATATAATGTTAATATATTGACTTATCATATTGTTCGTGATAAAATAAAAAAAAAATTATGAGGTGATTTTATGACTATTAACATGGTTGCTGATCATGCCAGATGGCCTAAAAAAAATGATCCGATTTTCGGACTTGCGGCTAAGGCAAAAGAAGCTATTAAAAATTATGGAAAAGATAAAGTTATCGATTCAACGCTGGGCGCTCTTGCAGATGATGACGGAAATTTAATATGCATGGAAACTGTTTATTCCGAATTAAAATCCCTGCCTAATGCAGAGATTGCTGCTTATGCACAGGTTGGAGGTCAGCCTGATTATCTGGAAGCTGTTCAGGAAGCGTGCTTCAGAGATTACAGACCTGATGCGTACATAAGAGCTGTTGCAACTCCTGGAGGAACCGGTTCAGTTAAGCACGCTATTACAAATTACTCTAACCCAGGAGATTCAATACTGGTTTGCGACTGGTTCTGGGCTCCTTACGTTACAATATCAGAAGAAATAGGCAGAAAAGTTTCATTCTACACATTCTTCAACGAAAAAAACGAATTTAACATAGAATCATTCAAAGAAAACTTCGAAGAGCTTCTTAAAAAGCAAAAAAGGCTTGTAACAGTGATAAACACTCCTGCAAACAACCCTACAGGATACAGCCTGTCTGATGATGAATGGGATCAAGTATTGGAAATAGCTAAGGAGAACGCAAAAAATCCTGATTACAGAATAACAATTCTGGTAGATGTAGCTTACATAGATTTCGCAGGTGTAGGTCTTGAAAGAAGAAAATTCTTCAAAAAATTCTCGCACCTTCCTGAAAATATATTTATAATAGTAGGATACAGCATGTCTAAGGGATATACAATGTACGGATTGAGATCAGGCGCAGCTATAGGTATTTCTTCAAATGAAGATATAGCTGAAGAATTCTACTTTTCATGCATGCACTCCAACAGAGCAAACTGGTCTAACGGTACAAGAGGAGCTATGTCTGTAATGACACATATAGCTAACGACCCTGTTAAGCTTAAAGCTTATGAAGATGAAAAAACAAAATACAAAAATATGCTGAGAAAACGTGCCGAAGCATTTGTCGAAGCTTCAAAGGAAGCCGGTCTTGAAATATTGCCGTACAGAGATGGTTTCTTCGTTAGTATACCATGCTCAAACGCCAGCAAAATTTCCGAAGAGTTAATCAAAGAAAACATGTTTGTTGTTGCGTTGAAAAAAGGTTTAAGATTTGCTGTATGCGCTGTTTCTGAAGAAAAATGCAGAATTGCTCCTGCAATAATCAAGAGAGTTATGGACAGCGTTAAATAACATTAGATAAACAACAGATCTAATATATAATCCATATTAAAAAACCCACAATTTTTCATTTCTGTGGGTTTTTGTTTTTGTTAAAAAGCTTTAATTCTTTTAATTATGAATCAAAAATTATTTATTTAGCAATCCATTCTCCATTTATGTTATATCTATTGCTTATCCAATGTAATAAGTTCTTTTGATTTTAATTTCCATCTGCCGGACATGTAATACGGCAGCGCTATCAACAGCCAGAATACCCATCCGATTGCATAACTGAAAAATATATAATCTCTTCCGGCGAAATTAGCCAACAGATAAGCTGCCGGAATTCTTCCGATCCACAATGAAGTAATTGACCCCACCATGGGAATTACTGTTTCACCCGCTCCCCTCATAACACTGCTAAGAGTGAACACAAGCGCAAGAAGTGCAAAAAACGGCACTACGGTTTTAAGGTAAACCATACCTGCTTCCACAACTGCTGCATCCGGATTGAACATTGTCATTATCCACGGTCCGAGCGGTACGATAACGGCTCCGATTACAACTGCAAAAAAAATTGAAATTGCTATAGTTGAAACAGTACCTTTGTGAACGCGCTCCATCCTTCCTGCTCCAATATTCTGACCTACGTAGGTCGTAACAGCATTAGCAAAGCTCTGTATAGGCATAAATGCAAATGTATCTATTTTATTTGCAGCGTTGAATCCTGCCATGAAATCCGAACCATAGCTGTTTACAAGCGACTGTATACTCATTATTCCTATTGAAAATAATGCCTGCTGAATTCCGGATGGTACTCCAAGTTTTAATATTTTCATAAAAAGTTCCTTGTCAAATGTGAATTTCAGTATAGAGAAATCCAAAAATTCATATTTCTTGCGCATGTATGCTATGCCAAATGCCCATGAGAAAAACTGAGCAATGGTGGTAGCATAAGCAACGCCTGCAACTCCCATATGAAAATTAAGAACAAACGATAAATCAAGAACTATATTTATCAGGCACGCAATGGCAAGAAATAAAAGCGATGATTTGCTGTCACCCAGTCCTTGCAGAATACCTGCATTTATGTTAAATCCTATTGAACCGATGAGACCAACAAAAATAATTATCATATATTGTTTTGCCAACGGAAATGTGTCTGCGGGAACATTAATCAAATTCAACAACGGACCGGTCAGTATTATGCCTAAAATCGATATAGGAATTGCTCCTACTATCATTGCAGTATAAATTGTTTGAGATGTTCTTTTGACATTTTCAATATCGCCCGCTCCGTAAAATTGTGATATTAATATTGTCGCTCCTAACCCTATTCCTATAAACATGGATACAGTCATAAAAATAATAGGAAATCCTGTACCTACAGCCGCCAGTGCAATTTTGCTTACAAACCTCCCAACAACAATGCTGTCAACCATATTGTACAACTGCTGAAACACGTTACCTATAAGCATAGGTACCGCAAAGGCAAAAATAAGCTTCAGAGGGCTGCCTTCAGTCATATTTTGCATTTTGTTTTTATTGTCCTTCGATTCCAACCAATCGCCTCCTCATATTTAGTTTATCTTTTAGTATAACATAATTTTATATCAAATAAAAACTATTTTATGCTTGTTTGAAAAAAAGTTGCTGCGCAACTCCCGCTAGGGGGACCTACGTCACCCTTCGGCGTAAAAATGCTTTTTAAAAAGCATTTTTACTTAGCACTCCTAACGTCAAAGGACGTCCCGTCCTTTGAAATCCTCGTTTTTTATATAACAGGAAAGAGAATTTTCTATTATATAAAAAACAAATATAGAGCAGAAATTTTTATCTACTCTATATTTTTCATTATTTTTCTTATTTAATTAAGTATTGTTATTTAATAAACCGACTCAATTTATCATTGTTTAAAGCTGTATGATACCTTTGAAGCTTTCTTATCCTTATTGCTCATTTCATTCAATGCCTGAATTTTGTACGGAAGGCTGTATAAATGGATAAAGCCCGTAGCATCCTTCTGATTGTATAAATCTCCCGTACTGAACGATGAAATTGATTCATTGTACAATGCATAATCAGACACCATGCCCGCAAATTTGATATTTCCCTTGTACAATTTCAATTTAACTGTTCCTGTAACATTATGCTGAGTTGAATCAATAAAAGCATCAAACGCATCTTTCAGCCCGCTGAACCACTGCGCATTGTAAACAAGCTCTGCATATTTCTGACCAACAATTTCCTTAAAGTGAGCTGTTTCCTTTTCAAGCACAAAGCTTTCAATATATTTGTGCGCCTCCAGGATAATTGTTCCGCCAGGTGTTTCATATATTCCTCTTGATTTCATACCCACAAGTCTGTTTTCAAGCAAATCTATCACACCTACACCATGTTTTCCACCGATTTTATTCAACGAATTCAGCATCTCTTCACCGTTCATTTTTTTACCGTTAAAATAAACAGGTATTCCTTTTTCAAATCCAATCTCGATATATTCTGCAGAATCAGGAGCTTTTTCAACTGTATTGGTCATGATGAGTATATCGTCATAATCAGGTTCATTTTCCGGATTCTCAAGCATTCCTCCCTCATGGCTTATGTGAAGAATATTCTGATCGCGAGAATAAATCTTAACCTTAG
>CAZNMO010000287.1:4170-4602 GCA_964574195.1 uncultured Clostridiaceae bacterium
AGAAATACCACCTAGATCAATATTTTTGGACTCTGCATAATCAATGGCTTCCTCCCTTGAAGTTATATTCCAGATTCTCCACGGAGCTATTATTTGTATGGTAGGATCAATTGATGCTATTGCAGTTTCAAGACGCACCTGATCATTGCCCTTTCCGGTGCAGCCGTGCGCAATATATTTTGCTCCTTCTTTGTGAGCAACCTCAACAAGCTTTTTAGCTATCAGTGGTCTTGCATACGCGGTACCAAGCAGATATTTACCTTCATATGCGGCATTTGCCTTCAATCCTTTATACACATATTCCTCAACAAATTCATTTACGACATTTTCTATATATACATTGCTTGCTCCTGACGATATGGCTTTTTTCTTTACCTGTTCCATATCATCCTCCTGCCCTACATTAACGAAGCACGCGATTATATCCAGTCA
>CAZNMO010000288.1:0-4600 GCA_964574195.1 uncultured Clostridiaceae bacterium
AGCCATCCCAATATAGAACTTGCAAGGGAAGAAATATTTGATATCCCTGAGGATGAATATGTGATAGTAGCTACGGGTCCCTTGACCTCGGAGAAGCTCTCCGGGAGCATAGGCAGGATGATGAACAATGACTACCTTTATTTCTACGATGCCGCTGCCCCAATAGTTACTTATGATTCAATAGATCATGAAAAAGTATTCAGAGCATCAAGGTATGACAAAGGAGATAGTGATTATATAAATTGTCCAATGACCGAAGAAGAATATAACAGCTTTTATAAAGAATTGATAAATGCTGAGGTTGCACCATTAAAAAGCTTTGAGAAGGAAATAGTATTTGAAGGCTGTATGCCTGTGGAGACTATGGCAAGGAGGGGCAATCAGACCTTGCTCTTCGGGCCGCTTAAGCCGGTGGGGCTTATTGATCCAAGGACAGGCAAGCTTCCTTATGCAGTGGTCCAACTGAGACAAGACAATAAAGAGGGAACTCTTTACAATATAGTGGGTTTTCAAACACATCTCAAATGGGGTGAACAAAAAAGGGTGTTCAGCATGATCACGGGCTTGGAGAATGCAGAGTTTGCAAGATATGGTGTTATGCACAGGAACACATACATCAATTCACCAAAAGTAATGAGGCCTACATTGCAGTTTCACGATAATGACAGACTTTTCTTTGCAGGCCAGGTAACAGGCGTTGAAGGCTATGTAGAGTCAGCCTCCTCAGGATTGGTTGCAGGAGTAAATATGTCAAGAGTATTCAAAAGACAGGAGCCGCTTGTTTTTCCTGTCACAACTGCCCATGGAGCTTTATGCCGCTATATTACAGACAGCACAAACAAGAACTTTCAGCCTATGAACGTTAATTTCGGTATATTTCCACAGCCGGAATACAAGATCAAAAACAAAAAGGAAAAGAGCAGCTATTACGCAGACAGGGCTTTAAGGGATTTAGAAAAATTTACCGACTCAGGGCTCTAGCGGTTGAAATATAAAAACTCTTGTGCTATATTAAATTTAATGAGTTTTTTGATTTTTATGAATATTGTAACAAGACGTGAAAATTATAATGAAGAAACGATAAAGATCAATGGAAAGATTGTCTGAATCTGATTGAGGGATGCCGATGGCTTTATAGGCCATAGTGCTCATCAGGACATTTTGGAGGAATAATATGTTTCATGGGACTACCATAGTAGCAGTAAAGAGGGATGGCAAAGGTGCAATAGCCGGTGACGGGCAGGTTACCTTGAGTCAGAGTACAATAATAAAAGCAACGGCACGGAAGGTAAGGCGTCTGTTTGGAGGAAAAGTGATAGTGGGCTTTGCAGGCTCGGTTTCCGATGCCTTTACCTTAGCAGAGCGGCTTGAAGAAAAGCTGGAGCAGCACAGCGGAAATCTTAAAAGGGCTGCAGTTGAGTTGGCCAAGGAATGGCGGAGTGATAAGGTACTCAGGAATCTGGAGGCAATGCTCATTGCACTTGATAATGAGGCATTGCTCGTTGTTTCAGGAAGCGGAGAGGTTATTGAACCGGATGACGGTGTAATAGCAATTGGCTCCGGAGGGAATTATGCTCTAGCTGCAGCAAAAGCGTTGGTACAAAATACAGAGCTGACCCCAAGCGAAGTTGTGAAAAAATCCATGGAGATAGCTGCTTCCATATGTGTTTTCACTAATAACAACATCGTTGTTGAGGAATTATAGGAGGATACTATGAAAGAGTTAACTCCAAAGCAGATAGTTGCAGAATTGGATAAATATATAATAGGCCAGGAAAAAGCCAAAAAATCTGTAGCTGTTGCATTGAGAGACAGATACAGAAGAAATCTCCTCGATGAGGAGATGAGGGCAGAGGTAACACCAAAAAATATTCTAATGATAGGACCTACAGGGGTAGGCAAGACTGAAATTGCCAGAAGGATGGCCAAGCTGGTCAATGCCCCATTTGTAAAGGTGGAGGCAACTAAATTTACTGAAGTAGGATATGTAGGAAGGGATGTCGAGTCAATTATTAGGGACTTGATCGAATTCTCTGTCAGAATGGTAAAAGCCGATAAGATGTCTCAGGTAAATGAAAAGGCCATAGTACTTGCGGCAGAAAAGGTAGCTGAGATACTTGTACCCTCTGGACAGAGAAGCAATACTGCAAAGAATCCCTTTGAAATGATTTTCAACTACGGTAATACAAGGGATAAAGAAGAAGACGAGCTGGAAAAGAAGAAGGAAGAGGATATTGCTTCCAACCGCTATTATATTAAGGAAAAGGTGTTGAGCGGCGAGCTGGATAGCCAGATAGTCGAGATTGAAGTGGAAGACTCTTCCGGACATAATATTGAAATGATGTCCGGAATGGGAATAGATCAGATGAGCATTAACATCCAGGATATGTTCGGGGGGCTTCTTCCCCAGAAGACGAAGCGCAGAAGGGTCACCGTGAAGGAAGCTATGAGGCTGCTGACCCAACAGGAGGCGCAAAAACTCATAGATATGGATGATGTAATAGACGAAGCAGTCAAAAAAGCTGAAGAAAGAGGTATAATCTTTATAGACGAAATAGACAAAATAGCTGGTAAAGGCTATGGAGGAGGGCCTGATGTATCCCGGGAGGGAGTGCAGAGGGATATACTTCCCATAGTCGAAGGAAGTACCATTATAACAAAATATGGGCCGGTTAAGACAGACTATATGCTGTTCATAGCAGCAGGCGCATTTCATGTTTCAAAGGTATCAGACCTGATACCTGAGCTTCAGGGCAGATTTCCCGTTAGAGTCGAGCTATCCAGCTTAAGCAAGGAAAACTTCAGGGAGATACTTACCAAACCGAACAATGCGCTTATCAAGCAGTATAAGGCTCTTCTCAAGACGGAGGATATTAATGTGACCTTTGAGGAGGACGCCATAGAAGAACTGGCTTCAATAGCTGCTAACATGAATGACCAATTTGAAAATATAGGGGCGAGAAGGCTCTACACAGTAATGGAAAGCCTTTTTGAAGATATATCCTTTGAGGCGCCGGAAAAAAGAGGAAGCGATTTGATCATTACCAAGGAGTATGTGACAAAAGCGCTTATGCATGACATTAAAGGCAAAGATGTCAGCAAGTATATTATATAATAAGGAGGAAGCATATGAGTTCTACACTATTGGAAAAGATGAGGAAAATTAACAAGGTGCTACAGACATCGGGATCTCAGGCAGTGTCATTTCATGACCTGAGTAAAATACTCAGCGAGGTTTTGAATGCAAATGTTTATATATTAAGCAGAAAAGGAAAAATATTGGGTTATGCATTGGGCGCGGCAGAGGAGTGCGATTTTCTCAAGACCGATCTTCTTGCAGATAATCATTTCCCGGATGATTATAATAAGACATTGCTTGGATATCATGAAACAAGAGCAAATATTATCAACAAAGAAAATATGTGTATTATTGATAATAAAAAGAAGTGCGCTGTAGGTACAAATTATTCTACGATACTTCCGGTCAACGGAAGCGGGGAAAGGCTTGGAACCGTTATCCTGGGCAAATATAACGAGGAATTCACTGAGGCTGATCTGGTGCTGGCCGAATATGGTTCAACAGTTGTGGGTCTGGAGATACTGAAATCCAAGAATGATGAAATTGAAGAAGAGGCTAGAAAAAAGGCAGTTGTACAGATGGCCATAGGGACGCTTTCCTATAGTGAACTGGAGGCTGTGGAACATATTTTTAAAGAGCTGGAAGGAAATGAAGGCTTACTGATAGCAAGCAAGATTGCTGACAAGGTCGGCATAACTAGATCAGTAATAGTCAATGCCCTCAGAAAGTTTGAAAGCGCCGGCGTGATAGAATCAAGGTCACTTGGAATGAAGGGCACTCATATAAGAATATTGAATGACAAACTGCTTGAAGAGCTTAAAAAGGTAAGATAGTATACAAAATAATAGGAATTAGTTGGACTAAGGGTTCAGCTAATTCCTATTTTGTTCGATAAATATAATATGAGTGATGCGAAAATTGTCTATACAAAATCTGTTTAAGCTTTGCTGAAACAGATTTGTGTTACATTGATTTTCTTTGCGGCAAAACAATTTACATTAGTGTTTATTCGTCGCAAATTTAATAAAAGTTTTTTGTGTTAGTTTACAATAATTAGCGGGAGACGGAGGAAATGAATGATTTATGTCGAATACTACTCCGATAGGGTCATTTCTGAGTATAATAATGACTTGGGAGCGTTTTTAGCAGGAGGTATCAAATATGCTAGACAAGATAAGCAATAAGGCAAAGATCACAGAGAAGGCTTTGGACGCTGCGTGGATGAGGAATGAAGTGATATCCAACAACATAGCCAATGTAAATACTCCAGGCTACAAGAAATCTTATGTCCGGTTCGAAGAGTTTCTCTCTGATGCCACTGACAAATTCCAGATATCAGGCATCAAAAAGGATGAAAAATTCCTTCCCATAGGCAAGGATACCAAGTTCTCTGTTTCTCCCGAGATCGCATCAGAGGATATTACTTCAATGCGCAGGGACGGCAACAACATAGATGTAGATGTAGAAATGGCTGAACTTGCCAAAAACACGATAAAATATAATGCCTTGATAGCACAGCTA
>CAZNMO010000289.1:0-4568 GCA_964574195.1 uncultured Clostridiaceae bacterium
CTGTATTAAGTAAAATCAGCTAAGTCATTTGTTAAATAGAAACTGCTTTAGTAATAGACCTTGTGCTACTCCAAATATAACTGCACCCAGTGCATGACTATAGTAGTCACCCATGGGCCTGATAGGTATATATGTACCTTCAATAGTACTTGTAAACATTAGCTCCATTGTAGTCCATGCAAATATACTAAACAAAATGCTTTTAATTACTAAGTTCTGAGAAGTAATTGCCTTTAATAGGAAGTAAAACACGACAGATATAAATACAGAAACTGAGCAACTGACCAGAAATCCAATAGGTGCATTTATTCTGTTTACAGTTACTATATGACTGTCTAGCTGGTAAAGGCTATACTTCCCATATCCAAGAAATTTGAGTATACGTGTTAGAATTTCATAGGGCAAAGTGGAAAAAACACCTATAAGAGCGGCTATTAGAACCCTATCTGACTTCAAAATATCGTCTCCTATCATACGCCTTATTAGTTTAGTATGTGCTGCGGCCATAATATTATGCTTTTATAGCAATGCACTTTGAAAATAGATGTAATAGCGGATATGGGCTTTTAATGACTTTATGCCTGTAATGGAAGTAAGCACAAAGGATAATTATCAATTATTTGCACATTTGAATCAAATTATGTGAAACAGCTTCTTTACCTCAATATAATAAAAGTTAACTATATAGAAAGAAATAAAAAACATTAGGAATGACCAATACAAATTCCAACCATTATCATATACAAGAAATTTAAACCTAATAAAAAGCAAATCGGTAATAGTAGAAACAAATGATAAAACTATGTTTAGGATGTACTTCTTGATCCTGGTATGTTCTGTAAGGTATAGAAAGATACAGCTCTCAAAGGGAATTATTCCGATATTCCCAAATATACCGACCGTATGTATGAAAGTCTTTGATGATATAGTCGGATAGAATAGGCCAAGGTCTAGACCAATGGTATTCAGGGTAAAGGCCAATGAACATGAAAAGGGGGCAGTTAATACAATAATATCCTTCTTTTTATTAAAATAGTATATACCTATTATCCATGGGATAACGAAGCTCAGAATGATAGCTACGAATAACTTCATATTATGACTCCTTAAGTAATAACTTGGAATTCTTGGCAACTGATTATTGACAGATATAGTATTTGCTAACGAATTACTAAAAATTCAATATTCCGAGATCAGTATTCGTACAACCATAGTAATAATAGAACTATGTTACACAGTGCATGATAATTGTGAGGCTAAGTATTTTAATCACGAATAACAATATTCTTTAAATATGAAGCTAGGGGAACCCTAATGGATTCCCCTAAAGAGTGCATAGTCATTAATTCTTCAAAAAGCCAGTAACAATCCCCTAGTCTAAAGTCTTCCTGAACTTTTTCATCGTAATTACTATGATCACTGTTATCTGAAGTATCAATATCCCTGTTGTACCTAACAGATAATTCATTCCCACTCCTTTGACCATGATCCCCCTCAATATCTCAAGGAAATAGGTTATTGGAAAGGTACAGCTTATGGCATATATCAGCTTGGGCATTGCTTCCCTTGGAAACATGAAGCCCGAAAGCAGAACACTGGGCAATATGAAAAGCATCGCCATCTGCATGGCCTGAAGCTGTGTCTTTGAAACAGCTGAGATAAGCATACCCATAGCCAGTGCCCCGATCAGGAATACAGAACCCAGCAGTATCAGCAGCAAAATGCTGCCCTTGACGGCAACTCCAAACAGTACATAGCTTAATACCAGGATCACAATAAAATCATAAAAGCCTATCAGCACATAAGGTATCAGCTTTCCGATGATAAGTTCCAGTGAGGTGACCGGAGTCATTATCAACTGCTCGATGGTACCTCGCTCCCGCTCCCTTACCATGGCAAAGGCAGTAAGTATTATAGTAATATTCTGCAGTATCAGTCCAACTACTCCCGGAACGTTGAACTTACTGCTTTCAAGGGTTGGGTTATACAGCACCAGAGGTTTGGCCGCTACAGACGGAGCCGGGGCTGATGGCTGCAATGCCTTCCTCAGACTTAGCTCCTTAAGCTTCACTGAGTGATTGTTTGCCAATATCACTGAATAGGACATGGCGGTCCTGGCTATTGTCGGATCAGATCCATCCACCAGTATCTGTATCTCAGCCGCCCTATTGCGCTTCAGCTGCCTGGAATAATCCGCAGGTATTACTAGCCCTACCTTAACCAGGCCTTTGTCAATATACTCCTCTACCTGCTTCGGTGATTCCACCAGTTCTTGAACTTTGAAGTAATATGAATTATTGAACTTCTCCATTAGCTCACGGCTGTCCGGAGTCCTGCTTTCATCACAGACGACAAGCTCTACATGGTTTACATCGGTATTTACCGCATAGCCGAAGATAAGAAGCATCATAAGCGGCGCCACAAGCGCCAGTCCGAGGCTTGCCTTATCCCTCCTTATATGGATGAACTCCTTGCGGGTTATGGTCAGAAGCCTTTTTAATTTCATTTCAATTCACCACCCTCATGGCTTCCCTTTTTCAGCTCCTTGAAGGAAGATATTATCTCCTTGTTGGTAAGCTCCTTAACATAGTATATGAATATATCCTCCAGGTTCTGTGTATTATGCCTTGCATACAGCTCCTGAGGAGTATCTACGGTGATAAGGTCACCGTTGTATATAAAGCCTATGATGTCACATACAGATGCTTCATCCATGTAGTGTGTGGTAACAAGCACCGTTATCCCTTCGCTGACCAATTGGGTTATTGAATGCCAGAATTCCCTCCTGGATACAGGGTCCACACCTGCGGTAGGCTCATCAAGGATAAGCAGACTTGGATTGTGTATCAGGGAGCAGCCCAGTGCCAGCCTCTGTTTCCAGCCACCGGACAGGGTCCCCGCAAGGCTCTTCTCCTTACCTTTGAGATTTGCCATTTCTATAAGCTGCTTTTTCCTTTCCCGGAGCAGGTCTTTGGGCATCATGTAAATACTCCCGTAAAAATCCAGGTTCTCTTCCACGGTCAGATCTTCATACAAGCTGAACTTCTGCGACATATAGCCTATGTTCTGTTTTATCCTTTCCGTATCCTTGACAAGATCATAGCCCATTACCTTGCCTTCTCCCGAAGTGGGAGTAAGCACTCCGCAAATCATCCTAATAGTGGTGGACTTTCCGGAGCCGTTTGGGCCCAGAAAGCCAAATATCTTCCCGCGAGGTATATCAAAGGAGATACCATTAACGGCGGTAAAGCTTCCAAATTTCTTGGTAAGATTTTTTATTGAAATTGCATGCTCCATATTCTCCACCCGTTACTTCAGATCGACATCCAGAAGCATGCCCGGCTTTATGCTTTCCAGATTGTCCAGAATTTTGACCTTCACTGCATACACCAGCCTCATTCGGTCCTCTTTCGTCACTATATTGAGAGGAGTAAACTCAGCTTCTGGAGCAATATAGGTAATCTCCCCCTTAATAGTCTTGTCCTTCAGATAATCACACCTAATGCTCACCGGCTTACCAGTTTTCAATCCTGGAAGCACTTTCTCCGGAACATAGACCTTTACCCAGAGGTCTGACTTGTCAATAAGAGTTATCAAAGGACTGCCAACACCAACAAATTCGCCCGTGCTGAAGTTTATTGTCTCGATGGTTCCGTCTTTCATAGATATCACATTGCTTTTGTCCAATGTAAGCCTGCTCAGGTTGAGGCCCTTTTCTGCCTGACCGACGCTGTACTTGGAAGCTTCAAGGCTTCTTTCTGTTGCTCCCGCTATAAGAAGATCCAGTTTCTCCCTTGCTGCCTCCAGTTGGAATTTTGCGCTTTCTGCCTGGGCAGCTGAAGCGGTGAGCTGTGCATTGGCACTTTCCAGGGAATGTGTGGAGTTTTTCATGGCATGCAGCGCCGTATTCATTGCATGCTCAGCATTGTCATAATCCTGCTTTGCTGCCGCTCCATTATCGAAAAGTACTTTTATATCCTCAAAGTCCTGTTTTCTTAAAGCGTATGTCTCCTGTGCTGCTTTCTTATTCTCCTCAGACTGTGCTACCAACGCTTTTGTCTGTTCCATTACCGCTTCAGTCTGCTTCATGGCAGCTTCACTCTGTTTTACCTGTGCCCTTTGTATATTTATCTCCTGTTCCCTGTTACCTTCTTCTGTTCTAAGCAGCTCATTTTCAGCGCTCCCCAGCGAAAGCTCAGACTGTTCAACTTTGATCCTGTTTTCAGGTGTATCTATCACTTCCAGCAGTTCACCCGCCTTGATGCTCTGCCCTTCTTCAACCTTGATCTCCTTAAGCCTGCCGCTGACTTCAGCGCTTATGTCTATCTGTTCGGCTTCCACAGTGCCATAATAGATATAATTAATATCCCCGCCTGTATTTACTGCTTTCATATATGCTGTCCCTGCATAAACTGCGGCTGCCAAAAGCAAAATTAGTACAGGAAAAATGATCTTCTTCCTTTTCTCCATGTCCTACACCTCTTTCCTCACAAATAACCCATTCATAAAGATATCAAGCACCGCATCCAGCTCCCTGTCCAGATCCATGGGTCTTTTCAGTACTATGC
>CAZNMO010000290.1:0-4482 GCA_964574195.1 uncultured Clostridiaceae bacterium
CTATCCCAGCATTCCGCTTCTTGAATATAGACCAACGATAGCCGCCGTCTTGTGGTCTCTAGGAGAGTGACGGCAGCGGCGATACCGCTTGAAGTCCTTTCTGTGAACCCCGCCCCGATTGATTATAACTAGAGGTGGTCTCGACCCTTACTTAAGAGAAAAGTCCAATAGGGGAGCTGCTTGTGGACCTAAGAGGGAGCCCCTTGTTGGGGTCATGATAAGAATCTCTCTGCGCTCCTGTTAGATGCCGCTTGCCCCTTTCCACTCCTTCACCTCTGGGACAGGCAGTTTCACTCAAAGCTGCTGGAACGAGAGCTCTTTTATCTCCGATTCCTTTCCGCCGAACTACCTTTCCTGAAAGAATAGCGGAACCGGGACTTCTTCATCTGAGCGTACTTCCATCAGCTTCAGGAAGTGCAGTTGAAGTAGAGTCGGTAAGCCCAGTTGTTGATGAATTAGACTTGTCCCCCGAATCTATGCCCGGGGCTAGCGCCAGTTCAGAGTCAGAGTCTTCCCCGTTGGCCAGTCAGAAGATGAGGCAGCGCCCTTTTTCCTATTTATTGACCGTCACCAAGCGGCTGATAGATCCTGGTCTATATCGTAGTCTCTGGTGGCCTCTTAGGAGTCTGATAAAGCTGCCCTCCCATCGGAAAAGACAAAGAAAGGACGGACTACACCTTTCTTTATCGATTGGCTTCATGTTCCGCTGCTTCCCACTCTGTCTTCTACTAATAAGATAAGAGTGGTGACCCCATATAGACATTCCTTTAAGGGAGGCTGTCTCCATACGGGAATGGTTTCTCCTTCCACCGAACTCTAAGCGCTAGTTTTTCCTAGTAAAGTAAATAGATTCCTTTTTTTGGCGACTAATCCGATCCGGCTAACCGGAACTGAACTTAAAGCAGGGGAAGAGGCATCAGCCGCAGAAAGTAATTGAATCGGGGAAGTTGCGAGTTTTCGCTATCCCCAGACAGAACTTTTCCTTCTTCAAGATAGCACTTACTGGGTGAAAGAAAGAATGAAACTGTTCAAGGAGAAAGCTTTGAATCACAAAGATCTATTCTAGAGAAAGAGACCCCTAGAAGGGAATCTTCCATGAGGGTCGTTGGATATGCATAAAGAAAGTAGGCTAAATCCAAGGTTGGCCTTTGACCCATCTCTTGTGGATCGGTATATCCCTTAGTCCATTACTGAATAAGTAATTAGTCAATTACATCATAAGGCTTAAAGAAAGGGGAGGTTTCATAGCTCTAGCTTGCTGCGTCAACTGGCCCTTCGTCATCCTTTCTGTGAGGTAGCTTGTCTGGTTAATGGGGCTCTCTATTCAAAGATAGCGGTAAGAGATGATATTTACAAGGACGGGAAGCGGTATCGAACAAGAAGAGCTGGAAGCGAAGCACCCTTTGAAAAGCTTCTATCTGACAGGAGGAAGTACTCAACTAGTGAATGAAAGGAAAGATGACGCCCAGGCGAAGTCAACTTATTCAAGAGTCCTCTTTAATTCAGGTAACTAATGTTGCGCATCTATCTACCAGCAAAGACAGGTTAGAATGGTAATCTATGCTAGGAGTGCCCCTTACCTTAAACCTTAAGTAGCTCACTGAAGGAAGCGTGAAAGTAAGCAAGCAAAGTCTCAACCCGAAATCAATAGCCCGCAAGAAATAGAAAGGAGAAAGCCCATCTCTTTCCAGTAGTATGTAGCTTTACTTCCTTGAACTTCTATGGAGGGCTTAGTTAGCGCAGTTGAGTGGCGCTTGTTGAATACCTCTCTACGGCCTGTTCCAGGGAATGCTCTAGTCTATTTCTAACTAGTGGTGGAAAGAGAATGAGAAAGAGAATCGATTTCAAGTAGCAGTAGAAGTAGATTACGTAGTAGTGGTAGCTTGTGACCTCTCCTCTGAACCCTATTCTTTTCCACTAACATCTCGCCCGGTAGTAGTAGCTTCCTCCTCTCGCCGTCCCGCCCTTATAACAACTCTGGAACCCAAATCAGTCTTGCAGGAGTGGTAACCCCTGTAGTAAGACTCTTCGGCCTCGTAGTCAATCTACTGATGAGCCTTATCGCGGGAGCCTACTGAAGTTTCAAAAAAAGGAATTGAGAATCATCATAGGCTGTGTTTTAAGTGAAGGAGAGAGACAGGACTTGCTAGGAATTGAATCAATAGGCTCAGGGGCATGCCCCGTATCCGCTGCAAGAGAATCCGCTCTTTGACACATATATTAGACCGTAGCACAAGAGACGATTCGCTCTAGTCCCGTAACCAAGCGAAAGAGGATTCATGGACAGAAGCTGCGGGTAAACCCTCGGTTTGCCCTCAACTATATACGTTGATAGGGGATAACTTCTTTGCTAGCTACCAGCTAAAGGTGATACTATCTACAACTCCTGAAAGAAGGCCAAATAGTGTCTCATCCGACATTCCCTCTCTAAGGAATGCTTATTCAAACCATTTGTGGGAATTTGAGAATTTTCTTCTTTATCTCTTTCTCCTTGCTGGAAGGCTGTTTATGAGCGGAAGGGAAGTAGAGGTAGAGGGTCCGAAGGAGAGAGGAGATCTCTGCTCTTATCGTTAATTAGGTATGCCTCCAGATCTGAATGTATACCCTAGGCCAAGGGGTGCGATCCCCCGAGCAGCTCTTCATACTATGGGGTTCTAGTTTCTCCTTGACCTTTCGATTGAGGGTATTCAGCAGTGGGCCTACCTTAAGGTAGGAGGTGATTGAAAAAGGGGAAGCCGGTCCCCTTACATAGCCCTAATAGTGACGTTTTTTCGAAGTAGCTGAACAATGGAATCGGCTGGTATAGAATCAGCTGCACATTAATCTTCCTCTATTCTATCAATTTCATTCTTTTTTATGTCCACATGTTTGCTTTAAAAAGGAAGTAAGGCCACCTCTTCAGTTTGAGAACCAGCTGGAACTTGGATTGCTGACTAATCTAACCACTTTGGAAGTTCACGGCGGAAAAAACCATTCCCGACATCTGGGGAGACTGCTACTTCCCACGAGTCTTTTTTGCAAAGGGGCAGGCAAACCATTCCTGAGCAAGCAAAGGGTTGACTTATTCATTTCTCAAGTAGGAGGGCGCCTTCGCTTCGTAAGGCAGAATTGGAACAAAGGCCGAAGCCCCTGGGAAGAAGAAAAAGATTTTATCCCGCATCGGAATATGCCCCCCTTTCCAAACTCCGCATCCTGATCGTTGGGGCAGAAGCTTCTCCATTCTCCGGGTAAGCAAGCCATGCTTTTGAGGATCAAAATGATGGTTAGTTCAATTAACCCAGCCTCAAGGACAGAAAGGGAGGGTAGGGTTTTTCCTTGATGAGGCGAAAAAGAAATTCCAGAGCCATAGCTATTCCGTGTGGAACAGAACTGGTCCTTACGGATCTCCAACTACCTGCCCCTATTCTGCAGTTGGTATTGGGAGGTTGCCTGGTCCGAGTGGGGATAGCATTTCTCAGAAAGAAAAGTCCAAAATTCTGACTTCCCTCTTAGGCGGGTATCGGGACAGCGAACCTCCTGCCAAGAGGCCGACGGTTGCTTGCTCCGTTAGGGACGGTTTATCATCAGGAAACTCCCAAGCTTGCCGATGAAGGAGGCCAATCCTCAGGAATTTGATTTCCACTTTTGGGAGAATCCGATTTCACGGCGGGCGCACCGGAGTTTTCTCAATCTCCGAAGCCCGCAGCGACAGGGGTCTCTGTGCGCTACTCAAATGCGTACTGAAGCTGAAACAAAGTGATTCCGTTCTGTCTCTCTTTTCTTTTCGGATTCCGAGGATGAAAGGCCAAACTAACCCAGTCGCTTTTTTTAGCGGCATCCCGAAAACGTCCGGGTCGAAATCCTCTGCTTGCTTCGTCCATGACACTCGCTAACCAACTGAGAGACCCAAAGAAGGGTTGCCCGCCCAGGAAAAGCTCGAGCGGGAAAGAAGCTTTTTGAATCTTCCTTGGGAATCCACACACACACAAACACTCTTTCCTTTTCCCAAAATGGATCAAACACCCTTTTCTTCTTTGTTCTTCACCCTTGAAGGTTTTGAAGATCCCTCAAGAACACCAAGAACACCCAAGAACAAGATGAACAACCCAAATGGAATCCCCCACTTTTCAATCCGGAATTCTCTCAAAACTTTAGAATGTTGTTCCCCTTGATGAAGAGAACACACCCCTCAGTCTTAAAACCAAGTCCAAATCTACGATTCCTAAACCCAAGTCCATCTCCTTCACCACCTCCAACCCCCCTACGACTATCAGGATTCTACATATCGTCGACATGAACAATGATATTTTCTTTTACTTTGATTAGAGGTTGAGTTGGTTTAGCCAACAAACAACATGGGATTACTGAACCACGAACGTCGAAAGTCAAACTACGTTTATATAGAGAGGAAGGTCGTACAGCGCCAATCAAATGAGACGACGAGAGAAGTAGTCAAAAGAAAGGTCGTACTGCGTCGAGATAGCTGAAGGAAGCTATTCAGAA
>CAZNMO010000291.1:0-4452 GCA_964574195.1 uncultured Clostridiaceae bacterium
CCTCACTTACATTACACTCCCTTTTGAATGTGCACCTGACAAGCAAAGGTTCTCGTTAGCCGCTTTTCAGCATTTCCTGCCTGCTATTAGAGATGTGTTCTCTTCTTTTAAAAGTCATGATTATTGGAGATGGTTCTTCCATTCATTTTTGCTATGACAAATGGCTGAATAATCCTATAGTTGAGATGATTGGACTTTTTAGTGGATTAGATCTCCACCTTCGGGTGGCCTCTTTTATTCAAGATAAGACAAGATAAGAATGAATTGGTTGCTTCCTTATTCTTATACAAAGTAAAGCTGAACTTCCCGCTTTTGCATGCCCAAATCTATTCTGTGGAGTTCTAGTTATTTATTGAGCCTTCCTCGGATTCGGATAAGCTTATGCTTATTTGGGAGGGAACAACTTCAGGAGACCTTTCCCTTGCTTTGCCATGTCCCGCGGTCGATCACTGTTCGTTGAAGCCCGTGTCCTGCATTGCCCCCTCTGCTGCTTGCTCCAAACGAGGACGCCGCTCTCATCTCCCCACAACAACCCTCCTCCTCGGTCTCCGAACGCAACTGTGGTGGCGATACTGATGACCACTTCTCCGGAGTGAGTGATTGCCTAAGGAGTGCATTAGCGTAAGAGCATTTCTTACGGACTAGATGATCAGTGTGAGGTAGAACGGACGATTTGTCAATCGATTCCTCCAGAGGAGAGGACTCCGCTAGCGTGGAAACCCTCCGGGAATAGAAAGATTTCTTTTTTTTTGGACAAACTTCAGGAGCCGCAGACAGAAAGCAAGGAAATGTCACCTACAAAAGGGTTTTTCCTCAAAACAACAATTTTGGAGGGAGAGAAGTGTCCACTTTTTTCAAAGTATCCGTTTTTCATCCAGCGTAAAAAAAAGGGCCCCATTGTAATGATCGGAAGATAGGGTAGATGGTGGAGCTGGCCAAGCACTAGAGATTGAGAGTTTGGTTGGAAGGGAGTTATTCCTGAAAGGAGAGGAGTTCCAGTTCTTAAGATTTGGAAATCCTAGTGCGCTATTGCACCTGCTAGAAAGAACAGTTGAACTGCCATTGGCCCGGGTTCAGCCTTTAGAATTAGACTTAGGCTTTAACGGGGCTTCTTCCTAAATATCAATTACCAATAGATTTCAGACTGATGCAAGGCTTGAATAGACAGGAAGAGATGGCTAAAGGAAGATTGCATATTTCTATTCAAAGAAAGCCCTTTCTTTTGAGTATCTTTAGTGAGCCTATAGATGGAGACCCTACAGAGCCCGTAAACTCCCGATTTAGACATGAAAATAGGCCATTCCGGACCTTTTCCTCATGGAACGAGAAGACCGATGCCACTATCGCCTCTTGGCTTTGCTTTCATATAATCTATTCGACTGGAAGGAAGGTTATACGAATGACTTTGCAAGAGTAGTTTCATCGGTGGAAGGGAGGGAGAAGGTTCTTCGACTGAAGCCCGACCTCTATGATCTGAAATGAGTGCGGAAATGTCCCTTTAAGAAAAGGATCTTTACAGAAAAAGAGCTCAGAGGTTTAGTCAGCTATTGTCCTATTTTCTTTTTTCTTCTCGATGAGAGGCTTCCCCAACAGCACTGGCAACCTCCATGGTCTTTCCCAATCCAATCTTTTTCTATTACTGACACCCGGAGCCAGCAACAATTTCTAAAGCAACTCCCGAACCTAATTCCTAAGGTCACATACCTGTCGCATAAAAAGAAAATGCATAAATGCATATATAGTAGGAATCTCCAATAGGGCAGGCATTAATATGAAAAGGTTGACTTTCCAGCTGGGACATCATCCACAGCGTCATCTTCCTTTAGTTTAGGAAGTAGATCGAAGGGGCCCACCCGGTCATCATGGAGAAAACTACCACTCTTTCAATTGGCGTCTAACCATCTTCTTCTCACTAGGGCCGGGGTTGGTCTTTCTAATCAATCAGAAAATGAACCGGTGTGAAGATCTTGAATGCAAGAGTGAGTTTGCCTTCGTGGAAAAGAGCCTCTTCGTTGCAAGCGGATATTATCCAACCTGCGGTCAGCTATGATATACTCAAATCTTTTCACCTCCCTTTTCGATCGATCCGGAAGACGTTCCCTTAGCAGTTGACATCTCAACAGAGTCCTCCGGTCGAGTTGGAAAACAACCCTTGAGACCTACGAGCTCCTAAAGCAAAGAAAGAAATAGACAGACTTAGACGAGGGCATCTTGAACCCCTCTCCCTACGGTCGAGTTAGCCCATGACCTCAAGATCAAGAAGAGCCAGCCATACATAGAAGACAAGGGAAGACCTTGCTCGACCAAATGAACGTAGCAGCAGGGATATTTAGAGATGGGAGCATGAGCGAATGAAAGGAATCCAAGAGGTGATTCCTGTCTTTGTTATGGTTTCAGGGCCTACGTCTACCCGTATGGAGCCACCATCATTCGCAAGGCTTGCTTTACATTGGACCCGATGTTGAGCCTCTCATAGCCTAGTACCGGTGAACTAGGTAAGCGACCCTGCAAGGCAGCCAGCCTTTCTGCAAAATCAATGTCCGCCTCGCCGCTGCTTTCGGGTAGAGGTAGGCTCTTGCTTAATGCTTAATGCTTAATGCTTAAAGCGGTTCGAGCTGCTCTCGCTCATTCTTTCGTTGTTGCTAGCTTGCGGTCACTGCGATGGTCACAAGCTCTCACTAGAAGGATCGGAACACACAACAGTAGCCCAGGCTTAGGTTAGGGCGCATGATCTCATTGCAGGGCTTGACCACTCATGCTCATCTCGATAAGAAGACTAGACTTCGTTCGCTAGGGCAGCTGATAGCTAGCTTAGGCTTCTCGGCCAGTTTCCCCTGTATTGATCCATTGTGTTAGCCGGCGAAAGTGGGCATGCTTTCATCGCTTCCGTGCTCCTAGTTTTCCATTGCATTGAGGAAGGTGATGTCCTACGGTCAAGTCAAACGGAATCTTTGTTAGGAATATTATCACATAAGTGTTTGTAAATGAAGAAAGGATTTTAGATTGTTGAAAGAAGAACCCTAAGGCCAGAGTGAGAAGAGTTATGACCCGATAGCTCTATGCCTACGGTTCCTTGTTAGGGGTTCATATAACATCTAAAGCTAAAGAGTTTTTGGCCTATACTTTTCCTTCTAAGGCTTCATCCCGGGAGAAGGGAGTTAAGGTAACAAGGATCGTTGAGTAATCCTACCTCAGGTATTTTCAAATCGAGATTCTTGTATTGCTAACCCTACGGAACCTAATGTAGCTCATGTAGCTATGAGGCTAAGAGTTCCTTCGGGGAGTAAGGATCAGAAAGTGACTCATTCGTCTTAGGGAGTTAGCTTCCTGTAGCTGGGATTGCGTTGCAAGAGTTCCTACGGCTTCGTCTAACTATACTTTGGCTTCGTCTACGTCTAACCAACAGCTTTGCCTTTCGACTTTGATCCGCCTATGAACCTTGGTTCACGCTCTACGTATCTTATTCTTTCAAGCCCTCAACATTCTGTCCGAATTGCTTGCTTCCTTTAGAAAGCGGTCACTCCTGTCAATGAATACCATTCATAGTTGTCTATGTTAGTAACATAGCCATAACGACTTTGTTTTACTGCTTGAGGTGGTGATAGCTTTTATATATCTGCTTAATTATAAGCTTGCATAGTGCTCTTCCTATTTGTTTGTTTTCTCGGCTTTCTTCTGCCGAACCGAACGAAGACAGTTTCTCCTATCTCTGTACCTATTGCACTGATATCTTCTCTTTCGCTCTCTTTCTTCATTCAGGAAAGGTGAAGATTGAATCGGGAACCGAAAACGAAGCAGGAACAGACTTGTCCTTTGGTCGAGTTTGCTTCACTTCCTGAGCCCTCACCACTTCCTGCGACAGCTAACAAGGGGCATTTAGGACAACTCGTTCATTTAGCACAACTTCATTCCGCTCGGGCCTCTCTTTGGAGAGTCCCTTCTTTCCAATCTATAAATATAGTACTGGCTCGCTATTCATATTATTTCTGCTTGACCGGTACCAAGAACTCCATTTTCACTGAATTCTGGGTCTGGGCGCTTAGCAGCCCCTACTTTCACATTTCTTCCTATGTTGGTCTACTTCCATTTAGACTGACCTGGCAATTATCTTCCTATAGATAGCTCCTTGCTTATAAAAAGATTTAGTTTGAGAATCAGCTGAAGCTTATTCAGGATTGATCTTTCTTATCCGAGAGTCTTATAAAACTCTCTGCCACTGTAGGTGCGACACAGGTAGTAGTGACTGAAAGAGCTGATGCGGCATGATCGCGATTATAAGCGTCCTATTTAGTTTAGGGATTTAGGGACTAGGCCTGTTGAGGGACTGAGATGATTCATCTTAGTCTTAGTATGCCGGGTATGTCTTTGGCCAAGCCCAGGGATTGACAAATCTATAGTGGCCGGTCTATCTTCTTCTGGGCGAGCTGCGGAGCTACTTTTTCTTTCTTTCAT
>CAZNMO010000292.1:0-4448 GCA_964574195.1 uncultured Clostridiaceae bacterium
AATTCATTTTTACGGAGAGGAATGGCATATACATCATCGACCTTCAGAAAACAGTTAAGAAGGTTGAGGAAGCATACAGCTTCATAAAAGAAGTTGCAGCTTCAGGTAAGGACATACTTTTCGTAGGAACAAAGAAACAGGCACAGGAGTCAATCGAGTCAGAAGCTATCAGAGCCAACATGTTCTATGTAAACCAGAGATGGTTGGGTGGAATGCTCACAAACTTCAAGACAATCAGAAAGAGGATCGAAAGACTGAATGAGCTTGAGAAGATGGAAGAGGACGGAACATTTGAAGTTCTGCCGAAGAAGGAAGTTATCAAGCTTAGAGCAGAAATGGAAAAGCTTGAAAAGAATCTCGGCGGTATAAAGAACATGAATGGTGCTCCAGGCGCTCTTTTCGTTGTTGACCCAAGGAAGGAAAAAATTGCGATACAGGAAGCCCACATACTTGGTATTCCGATAGTTGCAATAGTTGATACCAACTGTGATCCAGAAGAGATCGACTATCCGATACCTGGCAACGATGATGCTATCAGAGCCGTAAAGCTCCTTACTTCAAAGGTTGCAGATGCTATAATTGAAGCAAGACAAGGCGAGCAGCTTGCTGAATAAGTGCTGGTAAGTAATTAAAGGCGGCGTGAGCCGCCTTTATTAATATTCGTAATACATTTACGCGAATATTGAATCGTAATGTAAAATGATTTTCGCGAAATATTTAGGAGGCGATATAAATGGTTGAAGCTTCAGCTGTTAAGGAATTAAGAGAAAGAACCGGTGCCGGTATGATGGACTGCAAAAAAGCCCTTACAGAAAGCAACGGAGACATGGAAAAGGCCATTGAAATCCTTAGGGAAAAGGGTCTTGCTGCCGCAGCTAAAAAAGCAGGCAGAATCGCTAGCGAAGGTATAGTTGACGCATACATACACGGCGGTGGAAGAATAGGAGTTCTTATAGAAGTTAACTCCGAAACAGACTTCGTCGGCAAGAACGAAGAGTTCAGGCAGTTCGTAAGAGATATGGCTATGCAGGTTGCTGCAAGCAATCCTTTGTACGTAAGAAGAGAAGAGGTTGATCCTCAGGTTATAGCAAAGGAAAGAGAAATCTATAGAGCGCAGGCATTGAATGAAGGAAAACCTGAAAAGATCGTTGAAAAAATGGTTGAAGGCAGAATCGAAAAGTACTACAAGGAAATATGCCTTCTTGAACAGCCGTTTATCAAAGATCCTGACAAGACCGTCACAGATATGCTTACAACACTGATTGCAAAAATCGGCGAGAACATTTCTATCAGAAGATTCGTAAGATTTGAAAAGGGCGAAGGACTTGCAAAGAAAGAAGACAACTTCGTAGAAGAAGTAATGAGCCAGATGAAGAAATGCTGATAAAATAAGGGAACACACTGTGTTCTCTTTTTTTTGAAAAACAGAAGGATTTTTATAGATTTTGTAGAAATTTATTGCTTAATTGGAGGTATAATATATATGAGTGACGCAAAGTATAAAAGGGTGATACTGAAAATAAGCGGTGAAGCTTTGGCAGGGGATAAGACCTCCGGATTGGATCATGAGACGCTTTTGAGTATAGCCAACAGAGTGAAGAAATTGAAAGAGCTCCAGGTTGAGGTTGCAATAGTAGTTGGGGGAGGCAATTTCTGGCGTGGCAGAAGCGGCGAAGGAATGGACAGAACGACTGCAGACCATATGGGAATGCTTGCCACTGTTATTAATGCCCTGGCTCTCCAGGATGCCCTGGAAGGCATAGATGTACCTACAAGGGTACAAACAGCTATTGAGATGAGACAGATTGCAGAGCCGTATATCAGAAGAAGGGCAATAAGACATCTGGAAAAGGGCAGAGTCGTGATATTCGCTTCGGGTATAGGAAATGCATATTTCTCTACGGATACCACTGCTGCACTCAGGGCTGCCGAGATCGAAGCGGACATTATACTGATGGCCAAAAAGGTAGACGGGGTTTATGACTGCGATCCGGTAAAGAACAAGGATGCCAAGAAATTCGACAAGCTATCATATATCGATGTTATAAACAAGGGACTGGGAGTAATGGATTCAACAGCAGCATCCCTGTGTCGTGATAACAAGATCCCGATACTTGTATTTGACTTGAAAAACCCGGATAATATAATAAGAGCTGTAATGGGAGAAGAAATAGGCACAATAGTAAAGGAGGATTAACACATGATTAAAGAGACCGAAAAGAGCATGCAGGATAAAATGGAAAAGACATTAAACGTACTTAAGCATGATCTTTCCACACTGAAAGCAGGACGTGCAAATCCAAGCCTTTTGGATCGTATCAGCGTAGAATACTATGGAGCTGTTACACCTTTGAACCAGTTGGCAAACATAGCTGCACCCGAACCCAGGGTACTTACCATAAGCCCATGGGATGTAAAGTCGATTCCTCTGATCGAGAAAGCAATTTTAAAATCAGATTTAGGTATTAATCCTTCCAATGACGGAAAGCTCATCAGGCTGGTAGTACCACAGCTTACTGAAGAAAGACGTAAGGAGCTTGTCAAGGTAGTCAAGAAGTACGGAGAGGATGCAAAGGTCGCAGTTAGAAATATCCGTCGTGATGCCAATGAGCACCTGAAAAAGCTTAAGAAGGATGGAGAAATAACTGAGGATGAGCTTAAGAAATCCGAAGATGATACACAGAAAACCACTGACAAATATATTAAAGAAATAGATAAGGCAATGGATGTAAAGGAAAAAGAAATACTGGAGGTTTGATGATGTATTTGGACAACATACCTCTGGTTATAGGCTATAGGCTGGATAAAGCCTTGGAACTATTGGACGGGAGCTGCAGCGTAGCTGTGGACTATACGTCTACTCCTTATGACGACAGGAAAGCAGAGCGGCAGGGTAAGCCGCCTGTAGTTGTAAGGCAAAAGGTGATAGACGGCACGATATTATTGACTGCCAGTATTTTTAAATAGAGTATTGCATGCAAAAATAGTTCCCTCTTTATGAGGGATATTTTTTTAAGTAGCTTTAAATTCATATATATTATAAAATATACTATGTATTGAATTATTATCGGTTCTTTTTAAAGGAGGTTCTTGGATGCTTGAAGGTATAGATATGGATAGGCTTCCAAAGCATATTGCAATAATAATGGATGGAAATGGCAGGTGGGCAAGAAAGAGAGGCCTGCCCAGGGTAATGGGTCATAAGGCAGGCATGGACGCTATAAAGAAGACTGTCAGAGCTTGCAGTGATCTGGGTGTAAAGATACTCACCATTTATGCCTTTTCAACAGAGAATTGGAAACGTCCTCAGGATGAAGTCGGTTATCTGATGAACCTGTTGGTTGAATATATGAGAAAAGAGATCAACGAACTGAACAGCAATAATGTCAAGGTAAGGATATTGGGTGAGATAGATATACTGCCTGAACAGACCAAGACGGAGATAGTCGACGCAGTCAGGCTTACAGAAGGCAATCAGGGGCTGCAATTCAACATCGCACTTAATTATGGCGGCAGGGCGGAAATAGTAAATGCCTGCCGGAAGCTCGCTGAGGCTGTAAGTACAGGAAAGCTGGAGAGTGATGCTATTGATGAAGAAATGCTCAGCAGTTACCTCTATACAGGAAAAGATGACGACCCTGACTTTATAATCAGGACCAGCGGCGAGAAGAGATTGAGCAATTTTCTTCTCTGGCAGGGTGCATACAGCGAATTGATCTTTGTTGATCAATTATGGCCAGATTTTGATGAAAACGTGCTATATGGGGCAATACTGGAATATCAAAGCAGGGACAGACGTTTCGGCGCGTTAAAGTAGTGGAGGTAAAGATGTTGAAAACCAGGATACTTAGTGCTTTACTCGGTGTACCGCTAATATTGTTTGTACTATATTTTCGTGGCTATTATTTGTTTTTTTTTGTTGTAGCACTGTCATTGGTAGGACTTTATGAGTATTACAAGGCTGTGCAAAATGTTGGACTTAATACCAACAGAGGTCTTGGTTACTTGTCAGTTGTCCTGTACTACCTTATGTTCATGCTTCCCCTAACCTTTGACAGACCTGGGGTTTTGATAGCGATATCAGTAATAATACTCTTTACCAGTGAAATAATAACCCAGAAACACAGCATACCGGAGATAGCAATAAATATTCTGGGCATTGCTTACATACCATTTCTATTCAGTCATTTGCTGATGATAGAGAACCTGGAAGACGGCAATATAATATTGTGGCTTCCTTTTCTGTCTGCGTGGTTTACCGATACCTTTGCCTATTTTGTAGGGATATACATGGGTAAGGTCAAGCTGTGTCCGAAGGTCAGTCCCAAGAAGACCGTTGAAGGCGCTATAGGGGGTATAGTCGGTTCTATAGCCATGTGTACCTTGACAGGGTTGGTAATGAACAGACTGGGTGTCGATTTCAAGCTGATACACTTTGTCATTACAGG
>CAZNMO010000293.1:0-2103 GCA_964574195.1 uncultured Clostridiaceae bacterium
GTAGCGCCTGGTATTCGAACATTGGCTCGAGGCATTTTCTCTACCCCTTCTTACGATATGTCAGATAGAGCGGGATCAGTCACGTAATAGCCCCCAGCCCTTTCCTTACGATGATTCATGCCTTGCTCGTGCCGTAAGAATGTCGTATGCAAATGAATTCACTTTTGGTATAGAATAAATGGGCGAAAGCCCGATGCAGCAACTTGCGAGGGGTTGTGCTTTGCTACTTGCTTAGGTTTCCATCTATTGTATTTATCTACATGGGAATGAATTCGTCCGTCAAACCCGCCATTTGTATGCACCCGAACATGTTCAATCGACCTTCGGCGTAAGCGACTTCGTACTGCTATAGGCTCTAGTTAGGACTTAGATATGAACACCCCCCTTCGTTAGAATCCACCCGAAAGTTTCTTAGTAAACAGGGATCGTTCAGTAATGACCTAGTCTTTCGCGAGACTTCAGGTTTACTTCTTTTGTTAGGTCTCGACTTATCCGTTATGATCGCGTTTTGTACCCCTACTAAGAACTTGAGAGACGGAACTATGACTCACGGAAGCGGTATATTAGTGCCTTATGCGGGAAATCCTTGCTTGACTTGTTGATCATCTATCATTACTGGCGAAGCAAGCATACCGATAATCAACTCGCTTGAGAGAACAATTCGAGAAGGAAGACCCCAAGCCAGCCCAAGCAAGAAGGAGGAACTAAAGTCAACTAATGCTTAAGACATCCAAGTTCGGACATCTAAGCCAGTTCCGGTCCTTCCATCTGCCTCTATCTCAATAGCTTTCAAAATCGAGTGATTTGATTAGCTTACATCGGAGGATGGTCTAAAGCTGGCCCTTGCTATCAGTCCAACCAAGGGCACCCCTTCAACGTCCGCTTAGTCGGTTGAGTAAACAAACCCGGATTCGTCTATGGGTCGAGTAGTGAGTTCCACTTTCTCTTCCGCAGCAAGCCTAGTCTACTTTCGTAGAGTCAACAAGGCCTTACGTTTACCCTTGTTCCCAGACCATGGCGTATACCACCATAGCAATAGCATAAGAAGAATCCGCATATTAGTAGGGAATGTTCCTAACTCCTAACCTGACGACTGAAACTTCACCTGTCGCAGAACCGTAACCCATCACTGTAGAATCCTAGGTTTAGCTTTATAATACCAGTCATTAGTTCCGGCTATCGCTCCAAAGTGATAGCGCCATCGAAAGATAGAGTGTCAAACAGTCAAACTTCGATACCTAAATTCATTCATCCAAAGACTTTTCCATTCCCTGATCCGTGCCTCCTTGCTTTAACTAAGACTTTTTGAATAGTGGCTTGGCTGGCTTTCGAGTTGGGAAAGATAAGAAGAGCTTGACCGATCCATTCTGAGGGGAAGAAGCACACTGCTTAAGATATAAAGCGCAGTGCAGCCACCCCGACTTCCGTCCTATCCTAATAACAGACCTGGATAACCGGTAAGCTCTAATACATAGTTCCTTGGTTAGACTGTCAGCGATAATGAGAAGAACCTTCTTCAGATAACCTCCTCGAGGAACTTTTGGCATCACTACCTCATGGCAAGCTTACTGAGTATCCACCACATCCCTTTCCAAAGATTCATTCTGATTGGTTTTTGCCATGAACTCTCTTGGCAAAGTCAGGATCATCTTGCAATCCACCTTATCCGGTAAGTTACCTAACAGAACTTGAAACTTTGGCTCATTTTCTTTATTCTTTAACCTGGGTCTGACTGCTTGACTCACCAACCTTCAAGTCTTCCTCCATCAGGTCATCTTCCGGAACCAAGCCTTCTGAAAGAAAGCTCATCAGAAAACTCCGTTGACGAGGTCTGTCCCTTCTCCAGCTTCTTGTGGTCTTTCACAGCCTTACCTTCTGCTGGGTACTTTACCATCAGACCAACATTCTGTTTCTTCTCTGCTTCAGTCTGTATTTTCAATTCCATTACCTTCTTCCTCAGCATCCTCCTTTTCTGGGTCCTTGTCAGCTTAGATGATTTCAGTTATGCTGGACTCTCTCCTACAGCCTCCTTCTCAGGTCTCGGTTTCTGTGCGGCATGAACCCACTGATCAGTTGGTGGGACAGTAGACGGTGTTTGAAATA
>CAZNMO010000293.1:2113-4411 GCA_964574195.1 uncultured Clostridiaceae bacterium
AAAACAGATTACTCATGTTGCAACAAATAAGAAGTCTGATGCAACAGCTAAATAGTCTGCTTCAACAGATGACTAGTTTGTTGCTTGGCTTTGACGTTTTAATTCGTACTCCCTCCATCTCAAATTACCCGTCCCAAATTGAGATGCCACATTGATTAAGAAAAATAATTAATAACATGTCTAGTTTACCATAACCCACTGATCAGTTGGTGGGACAGTAGACGTGTTTGAAATAACCATTGTTTGCTATTCAATCGAAATTTCATAAGAGAAGAAAGCTTTTAACGTGGGTCGGCGTATAGTCCACTCCATTCTATCTATGACGCATCGGATCAACTGAGAGAAATCCTGAGTAACGAGAGAGATTCTCCACACGAACGACCCGTCAAGTTCGAACTGACATAGGTGAATCGGACCAACACCTATCAACCACCAACAAGGAGTCGCTTTGGTTACGCAGTTTGGTTAGCAGGCAGGCCGCCTTCCTACATCTGCGGGCCGGTAGGCCATACCCTAGGGGGGTCGAGGGCTGCTATTTGTACTTTTTTTTGGGCGAATCTCGATTGAAAGAATCTCCTTCGGCTCCGCTACAGTCGCCAAAAAAAGACTCTATTTCTCCTGCTATCAAGAATCAGGAAATGCGGAACTTTTTCTCTTCTTTAAAACGTCCTTAAATTAAAGGCTTATAGAAAGCGCTTTAACGAATGACGTAAGATGATGCCCGAAATAAGTGAACAAACCTGGTATTCAATCTCTTTTGTCGGAGTTTTCGGGGTATTGCTTACAAAGACGCTTACACAAACTAGCCGAAAGCCCTATCTAAGAAAGTGGCTACTAGCTCAAGTGCTGGTGAAAACCTCGCTTTTTAGCGATAGGAGGGTTTTCCAACTAAGCCGAAGATATAAGCCGACGGTCCAGGTACAAGAGAAGACTTTATAAGCCGCTTACTCGGAACTTGTGCTTTCCTATCCATACCGCTTTCCTTCATAGCAGCAAAGGAGAACGCGATATTGATTCAGTCGGAGGTATACTACTTTTCTGATCAAATCAACCCACTACTCAACCGCCCACGTGTGTGTCTGAGTCAGTGCTGGCAGTCGCCTTCATTGAGTTAGGTTAGTGTGCTTTGCATGCTTTTCTCGAAGCTCATATTGAAGCTCGTCGGTCAAGAAGTTGCATTCCGCTAATCTAACTTTGTTCGAGTGGCTTGGTCCTCTGACAAGGACATCTCTTTCTCTGCTTTAGTCCTAAAGTCCATTAGGTCATGACATTTGTTTGATTAGACGATTATCAGGTGATCCAGAAGACCTAATCAATGAGATTTGGGGCGGTAACGTTCTTTATTACTTCTTCATTTCATGTTCTAACTCCCAGTAATAGAATGGGAGACCTACACTTGACACTTGCTATCTTGCTTGATGACTTTCTTTCATATTGGTTTCAGGTTCATACTCTGCTCCCTAATCCGGAAAGATCGTATGTCAATGTTCCCAGGGTAGGAACTTCCACTTTTCTTAGTCAGAGTATGGGCTTGGGCTTCGGTTCGGGACTCTGAATCGATCAATCGAATGGGAAAACACCTTTCCTCTTTCGCTTTCTCTCCACTCCTGCTCCTGTGGCTTCCCTTCCGGGTTCATTTCATGCCCCCTCCGGTTACTCTGTCCCTGGCATCCCTTTCTTCCCCTTCATCTTCGGGCAAGCGGGTGAACTCATGGCCTATTCCCTATTTGATTCTCTAGGCTAGTGGTCCCTTTTTGTCTGGCCATGAATAGTGAGTGGGACCTCATGTTCGCCGGGTAGCCATATTTGCATGGAATTACATCAGTACATTAGTTAGACGAGCTGGTAGCTAGCTACCCCGATTCACACCAAGTTCTCTTTGTCGGGCATGGAGAAAGCTCCAAGGATTACCCTGGGGTTAGACCACTCTACGGAACCCCTTTTGACGGCTGCTCTGTGCTTGCCGGTATCTTTCGTTCTTCCGGCCAAGACCAATTCCGCCTAAGGTCATGATCGAGTCATGACGAGCTAGACTGATGACGCTCTTTCAAGGACAAAATGCCCTGGATATGAGTATGACTCTTTAGGGTAATACAGCAGATTATCCATGTGCAAATCGAGATGCGGTCCGGTTCGAGCATATCCAGTTTCATATCCATATCTCGCAGATCCTGATTCTTCGATTACATAATACCTCTCAGCAGGCTGGGTGTTTGTGGAAGCAGTTAACCAGACTGCAACCACAATCGCCCTCTTGGTCACCCCTCCTTGCGGAATTTTACCAAAAGGGTTTATGTG
>CAZNMO010000294.1:0-4355 GCA_964574195.1 uncultured Clostridiaceae bacterium
TGACGTCTTTAATCCGTCGATCTTAATTGTTTTTCCTTCATTACTGATAATAATTTCTACTTCAAGATCTTTACCGTCTTTAAAAGAAGTTCCTTTTACCTTACAGAAATCCTTGTCAAAGCAGATCATTTCAGAATCTTTGCTGGTACGAAAGGATTTTCCAAGCGAAAGAATATAGAGACTTTCCAGTAAATTCGTCTTTCCCTGTGCATTTTTTCCGGTTATGATATTTACCTTTTTATGAAATTCTACTTCTTCCTCCTGGTAGTTCCGGAAGTTTTTCAGTTCTATTTTTTTAAGATACATTTGTATTTTTACCTTAGTTTGTAGAAATACGAACCGGCAACACAAGATATTCGTATTTTCTTCCTTCGACAGGCTTGATCAAGCAAGGGCTTACACTGGTGTTGAACTCCATGATGACCTGTTCATCTTTTACAACTTTCAATACATCAAGAAGATATTTGGAATTGAATCCAATATCTAAATCTGCGCCTTCTTTTTCTACAAATACTTCTTCCTTGACGTTTCCTTCTTCTGATCTCGAAGTAATAATGATCTTATCTCTGAATAACGAGAGCTTGATGAGATTGTTCTTACCTTCTTTTGCTAATAAGGATGCTCTTTCGATGCTGCTTAACAGGTCTGATCGATTAACAGTCACCTTACATTGATATTCTTTTGGAAGGATATCACTATATCGAATAAAATCTCCCTCCAGAAGTCGCAACACAATTTTTGTATCTTCCAGTAAAAATACTGCTTTCTTTTCATCTAATATTAAATAGATATCATTTCCTTCTTCATTTTCTGTGATAATCTTATTAATTTCATTCAGAATCCTTGCTGAAATGATTATTTTTCTCTTTTCTTCATTTTTCATCTCTTCTCTAGTAATCGCCATTCGAAAACCATCCAGAGCAACCATATTCAAGGAGTCTTCTTCCATTTCAATCAGAACACCTACAATAATCCCTTTGGATTCATCGATACTAGCTGCGAAGGATGTCTTCTTGATCATTTCTTTCAAGAGGTCTTTTTCCAAGCTTAATTTCTTTTCTTCATTTATTTCGCCGATATTCGGAAATTCATCTGCGGATTGGCCAACTATGGTAAATTCTGAAGCCAGACATTTTATGATCAGATTGTTGTTTTCCTGTTCTTCTATTTCAATATCTTCATTTGGAAGTTTTCTTATAATATCACTAAACAGTCTTGCAGATACAACGACAGAACCTGCTTCTTCTGTTTTGACCTCTATGGTCTTCTCTATACTTAAATCTAAATCGGAAGCAGAAAGAATCAATTGATTATCATTGGTAACTTCTAAAAGAATCCCCTTTAAAATAGGAATGGTCGTTCTAGAGGTAACTGCCTTTGAAACTGTATTTAACGCTTTTGAAAGAGTCTGTTGGTTACAAATAAATTTCATGGGATTCCTCCTTTTTTTTATATCATTTCTTAGTAATAATAGTAATAGGGCCTGTGGATTTGTGGATAACTTCTGTGGATAAGTAAATTTCAACTGTTTTTTAAAAAAATATTATGTTGATAAAATAAAATCATTTCGGTTGGTATTGTGATTAACTTTCCTTGATCGCGTCTTCAAGTTCTTTGATAACTTCCTTTAAGGAGCTGTTCATTTTCATTTCATTTGATATTTTATCACATGCATGCAGAACCGTGGTATGATCCCTGTTACCAAATGCTTCTCCTACTTTAGGAAGAGATAGATCGGTCATGTCCCTGCAGATAAACATAGCGATCTGCCTTGGAAATGCTAAGTTTCTGGAACGTTTGGAAGATTCAATATCTGACAGTTTGATGTTAAAGTGTTTGCAAACATGCTTCTTAATTTCATCCGGTGTGATTGGTTTATCTTTAGATGAAAAAACATCTTTTAATACTTCCTTTGCCAGATCCCTGTTGATTTTCTGATTGGTCAGGTTTGCGTAGGCAATGACTCTGATAAAAGCTCCTTCCAATTCACGAATATTGGATTGTATTTTTTCCGCGATAACACCGATGACTTCCAAAAGGCTGTCTGTTGTTTCCAGTCCTTCTAATTCTGATTTATTACGAAGAATCGCCACTCTGGTTTCATAATCAGGCGCCTGGATATCAGCAATCAAGCCCCATTCAAATCTGGAACGAAGACGTTCTTCCAATGTTGTAATTTCTTTTGGAGGACGATCGCTGGAAATAATAATCTGCTTGTTGGCTTCATATAAAGTATTAAATGTGTGGAAGATTTCTTCCTGTGTTCTTTCCTTTTTCTCGATAAACTGGATATCATCAATCAGCAGCACGTCGATGCTGCGATACTTATTTCGAAATTCTACGTTCTTATCCTCACGGATTGCTTTAATCAACTCATTTGTAAACATTTCGGAAGACACATACAATACTTTCGATCTCGGATTCTGCTGCAGAATATAGTGTCCGATGGCATGCATCAGATGTGTTTTTCCAAGCCCTGCACCTCCATAAATAAAAAGAGGATTGTAAGCTTTGGAAGGAGATTCAGCAACAGCAAGAGATGCGGCATGCGCAAACCGGTTGTTGTTTCCTATTACAAAGGTATTAAATATGTATTTCGGATTGAGGTAAAGCTCATCTGTAAAATTCAGATCTTCTTCATTTTCCTTGGTTTCCTCGGGATAAACAAAAAGAACCTTTAATTTTTTTCCAAAGGCTTCTTTTACAGCATTTTCGATAACAGATATATATCGGCCTTCCAGGATGGATTTTGCCATTTCATTATAAAGAGAAAGGTAAAGTTTATTTTCCTGATGATCGACCTTGACAGGCGTAAGAGGATAGACCCAAGTGTCAAAACTTACAGCAGTCAGTTCCGGTTTCAGCAGTTCCAAAGTTTTTTCCCAATTTGTCTTTAAATTTTTCATATTGTTATTTTCCTTTTGTTGCGTTGAAATCTGTGATAGAGGGGTAATTTGTTCGGTACTATCATAACAAAAAAAGTTATCCACAGGCAATACCTAAAACACAATTCATTGAAAAATATATTTTCCAGAGGTTATCCACTATCTGTGGGCAACTTTGTGCAAAGTTTACACATAGAAAACTAGATATTGATTTTTCCAATTTTTACATTCCGAGAAACGTGTATTTTAAAGGCTTAAAATAACAAAATGATTGACACAAAAGACCTTTAAATGTATAATTACAAGGCAGTTATGCGCAAATTGGAATTCAGATTGCGCAACAGGGACAAAATGTTAAGGAGGTGAAACAGATGAAACAGACATTCCAGCCTAAGGTTCGTCAGAGAAAAAAGGAACACGGCTTCAGAAAAAGAATGAGTACAAAAAACGGTAGAAATGTTTTAAAGAGAAGAAGAGCAAGAGGAAGAAAAGAATTGACAGCATAGAGACCGCAAAAGTGGTCTTTTTGTTTAGTGGCTTGCTGATTGGGGATGCAGATGTTAAAACCAAATGTTTTGCGCAGGAAAAAAGACTTTTCTGTAATTTACAACAAAGGCAAATCAATAGGAGAGAGATATGTCGTATTTTTCTATAAAAAGAACAATCTTTCTTATAACAGGACAGCCTTTTTAGCAAGCAAAAAAGTAGGAAACAGCGTGATACGCAACAGAGCCCGAAGACTGATGAAGGAAAGCCACAGAGAATTGAAAGAAAATGAAACAATTGGCTATGATATGATATGGATAGCCAGAAATACCATTGTAAAATTGAAATGCGCGGATGTGAAAAAATCTATGGAAGCCGCACTTAAAAAATCAGGTATTTTGAAAAAAGATTGAACAGTCAGGTGAAGAATTTTGAAAAAGATCATAATGCTACTGATCAGAGGATATCAGAAATTCATATCACCATTGTTTCCGGCTACTTGTCGGTTTTACCCAACATGTTCCCAGTATTTTCTTCAAGCAGTAGAAAAATATGGAGCTTTAAAGGGTAGCTATCTTGGAATTAGAAGAATTTTGAAATGTCACCCATTTCATCCGGGAGGATATGACCCTTTGAAATGAGTAACAGGAGGATATTGAATGAACACAATAATAGGATTTATAGCAGAGCCGCTGGGAATCTTGCTAAGTTATTTATATAATTTTATCGATAACTACGGCATAACCCTAATTGTATTCACAATTATAGTAAAAGCCTGTTTATTCCCGCTATATGCTGACCAGATAAAGCATTCCGCAAGAATGGCCGACGTACAGCCTAAAATGGCTGCACTTCAGAAGAAATATGCCAATGATAAGGAAATGCTGAATATCAAAATGATGGAACTATATAAGGAAGAGAAATTCAATCCAATGAGAGGCTGTCTTCCTATGCTGATCCAGATGCCTATTATCTTTGGTCTCT
>CAZNMO010000295.1:0-4350 GCA_964574195.1 uncultured Clostridiaceae bacterium
AATCAACTGCTGACATCATTCCGGAGCCGTAAGGATCATATTCGTATTTGTTTGTGTCATTTGTCAACGATAATCCTACTGGATCATATGGAGTTGCATATATTCCGCTTTCATCGAGTTTGAAATGTACATTTAAATCAAACACTCCCGGCACTGTCGGATAGTCCGTATTATTTTCCATCTCCAGCTCAACATATGCAGGACTGTATAAATAATCAGGATCTAGTTTTAAAAATAGAGCGCCTACAGGATTTTCATCGCTGCGTTTATCCCCTTCAGCAAATTGTTTCAGCATTTCCTGCGACACTTTTTCTGTAAGTTCATCTGTTATTTCATTTGGCGGAACCCCTGCTTCCGTCAAAGCAAGCTGTGCAAAATATGCGATGTTTTCCTCTGCAAGCTTTTCGAAATTCGGCAGTGTAGGTGGTAATCCTACAGCTATCAGTCCGCAGTTTATGAGCCCTTCAAGTGCCTGTTTAAAATAACCTCTCAATGATTCTATAGGACACAGATTAGCAACAAATGTTACAAGATTTGATTTGATTTTTTCGTATGTCTGTTGAATTTTTGTATAAATCTTGGCAACAGTGTTTACAATGTCCTTAAAGAACCCTACTACTCCGTCAAACAGCTCTTCATACCATTCCTTGTCTTTTTCTTCCGGCTTAGGAATATAAACCTTGGCTCCTACAGGAAGCACACGATCTATAGCAGCTCTGTATTCAGCATCCGTCATTTTATTTGAGTTGAATGGATTCATCATGACATCGAAGTACGACTTTAATATTTCTCCTGAATCCACATTGACCCAGTTGCTCATAATTTCCGTCGGTTCAGGCTTTCTGAACACATAATAATGGGACAAATATTCTGGATCAGCCCACTGAACTGATTTATACCCCTTAATTCTTACTATTGGGAAGGAAATATTTATCTTTTCGTATTTATCATATTTCGGAGGCGGATATATGAGCTGTACTGGTTTTCCGAATCCATACTGAATGTTAACTACATCTGAATATACAGCTTCTTCTTTTCCGGGTTGTTCACTGTCCCTGATTGCTAATCCGCGAACAAAATAATTAATATATTGTTCCTCCACCATTTCAGATGCTTTTTTGCCAAAATCAGCAAAAGGTACAATAACTGATGGATTGTACTGCGAATAAGCTGCTGACGGAATTCCGTCTTTAGGTACCGGAAGCACATATTCCTTTTCATAAACAATGCTTGTTCTGTCCAGATAATTTTGATCGGATTTAAAACCTTCACTGTAAACCTGGATGATAATTTTTGTAGTTTTTTTATCTATGCCGTGAAAATAAAACAGCCTTGTTGTAGTAGACTTAGGATCAACTCCGACTATATTTCCGTTTGCTATCGGATCATGCCTCGGTTTGTCGCTGTTTTCTGCAGAATAGCTTCCGAGGCACGACATCGGAGTCCACAATTCGAATGATTCCTTGCCGTTTTTCTCAAGAATCGGTATTTTATCTCCGTACAAAACAGCAATTCCCTGTCCTGGATCACCGATAGGATTACCTGAAGCATCTACAGGAACAGCACGTACATAATAGGTTTTCTGCAGATTAATAATTTCCGCCCTGTTTGCCGAATTAATCTGTACAGGCTGAAGCTTAAGAATGGATAATTTTGAAAAATCTATCGAAAATTCTTTATTTGATGCAGAAACTTCACCTGATAATAAAATTTCGGGTTGAGTTTTCCAGTTATCCTTAAATCCTGTAAACTGAGTTTTTGATACCTGCCATACAACCTTGGAAGCACCTGTCGCGTTTTTCAGGTTGAAGGCAAACCATCGCACATTGTCACCAGACTTATCTATGAACGCTCCATAATCCGATCTTGTATAAACAGGTGAGGTAGTCCTTTCATTTATTGGAGGCTGAAATTTAAATTCACCTAAGTCGGGCAGCTTCGGCCTTACAATATTATCATTTATATCAGGTAAATCCGGCAAATCCGGTTTGACAATAATATCAAGCTTGTTAAGGCTTGCATACATCGGAAAAAGCTTCTCATATATCACAGCAGAAGTATTTTTCGGCAACGTCAATGGTTTACCCGCTTTGTCCGAAACAAAGAGTTCGATTCTCTGATCGAATTTAGGGAAAAATATGTTATTTGAATTGACCGTGAATTCAAATTTTTGCTTATCGTTATTGATTGGTTTAGGTCCCTTTGTAATTCTTATGGTGCCTGCTGCAGATCCACCGCTGAATTTTTTGTATGTTCTAAGCAGCAAAACTAAACCTTGTTCCCTTGTTGTGTTTGACAGGGGATCAATGTTGTCAGCTGAAACACCCTTCATAATTTCATGCTTATATGCAAATTTCATCGCATCTTTAGCCCATGAAGCAATTTTCTGCTCATCCTTAAACGGAAAAACTGTCTCAGTATCCATGTTCAGACTTGAAAAGCTTACTGACAGAACTCTGAAAATCATAACACACATTTCCTGCCTTGTTATGTTGTAATAAGGTGAAAATGTATCCTCAGCTGTACCCTTAACAATACCCAATCCGAACGCCTTAAGTATTTCTTTGTTGTCGGTATCCTTAAAAGGGTCAGCGCCTGGCGAGGATATTTTACCTGTCAGCTTTTCATAAAGTTTTATAACAAGCGTACAAAATTCTTCACGTGTAATGTTTTTCTTAAAATTGTTCATCACATCCGGATATGTAAGAGAAAGTTTAAATGCTTCTTGTATTTCCTTTTCTGCCCATGAGCTCTGAGTACCGTCAAATATAACGTTTTCATCATTACCATAGACATGATAAGGGATCAGAGTTGTCAAAAACATTGTGATTAGAACAATAACAGCTGTAATGTGTTTAAATTGCGATTTCATATACTCACTCCTTTTTTTCATTTATACATACATTACGCTTCATAATCAACTCTGTAGTGTTTAGGTAATTTCAGTATATTTACAAAATGAATTTTTGTCAATTTAATTTTATATTAAAAATATTTATAGTTTATTTATGCACGTTTCTTCTATTGACTGCTCAATAAATGTAAGCCTTTTGCCGCATGAATTCTCCTCACATATGACAGGAGAACTTTCTTCATTCAATAAAAAAACCGGTTGTTAATTTTCGAAACAACCGGTTTTTTATTGTATTATATTATTTATTTGTTCTTTCTTTCTTCAATTGTTCTATCAAAGCCGGAACAACCTTGAGTGCATCTCCCACGATTCCCACATCTGCCACTTCAAATATAGGAGCTGTTTCGTCCTTATTTATAGCTATGATGAAATCAGATTCTTCCATACCTGCAAGGTGCTGAATAGCTCCTGATATACCGCATGCTATATATAGATTTGGTCTTACTGTTTTTCCTGTCTGTCCAACCTGTCTGTCCTTTGCAACCCAGCCTGCGTCAACAGAAGCTCTTGAAGCAGAAATTGTACCGCCCAAAAGATCAGCCAGTTCTTCAAGCATTTTATAATTTTCCGGACCCTGCATTCCTCTTCCGCCTGAAACAAGAACTGAAGCATCCTCTATGTTCATTTTTTCCTGAATGATTTTAATAGTGTCAACAATTTCAACATTTTTGCAGCTTTCCGGAATTTTCATGCTCAACTCTTCAATATTTATTCTGTTGTTTTCCGAGAAAGCCGCCTGTTGCATAACGCCCGGTCTTACAGTAGCCATCTGTGGTCTGTGGTTAGGGCATGCTATAGTAGCCATTATATTTCCGCCAAATGCCGGTCTTGTCATCATCAGGTTCAATTTGTTCGAATCTTCTTCGTCAGACTCAACCGCAAGCCCTGTGCAGTCTGCTGTCAAACCTGTATGAACTCTTGCTGAAACCCTCGGGGCCATATCTCTTCCGATAGCTGTTGCACCAAACAGAACTATTTCAGGTTTTCTTTCCATTATCAAGTTATGCATTGCATAAACATATGGTTCTGTAATATATGCATCGAGCATGTCGTTATTCACATAAATTACCTTATCTGCACCTGCATAATTTAATCTTTTCGCTTCTTCGCTCATGTCTTTTCCGAGCAATACTGCCGTTACATCCGTATTTAAATCTTTTGCAAGTTCCTTTGCCTTGCCTATAAGTTCAAGAGCAACCTTCTGAACCTTGTGGTCCCTTTGCTCCGCAAAAACAAAAATGCCTTTATATTCTGATAAATTCATGATTCCCCTCCTGCTATAATATAAATTTCTCTTTCATTTTTTCAACAATAAGTTCGGCTGCTTCCTGAGTTTCAAGGTTGTATACCTTTCCCGCCTGTTTAGCGCCTTTTGTAAATGATTTTTTAACTTTAGTAGGAGAGCCCTTCAATCCTATATTGTCCAAATCAACATC
>CAZNMO010000296.1:0-4344 GCA_964574195.1 uncultured Clostridiaceae bacterium
AACTTGAGGACCCATTTGAAAATATGGGTGCGCAGCTTGTAAAAGAAGTTGCAACAAAGACAAATGATGTAGCCGGAGATGGAACAACAACAGCAACACTCCTTGCACAGGCAATGATCAGAGAAGGCTTGAAGAACGTTGCAGCCGGTGCAAACCCAATGATAATAAAGAAGGGTATCAACAAAGCTGTTGAGACAGCTGTTGAAGAGCTTAAGAAGATATCAAGGCCTATCGAAAGCAAGGAAGCCATAGCTCAGGTTGCATCAATATCAGCAGCCGATGATGCAATAGGTTCACTTATAGCAGAAGCTATGGAGAAGGTAGGCAAGGATGGGGTTATAACCGTTGAAGAATCCAATACCTTCGGAACAACTCTTGATGTTGTTGAAGGTATGCAGTTTGACAGAGGCTGCATCTCCCTGTACATGGTAACAGATACAGAGAAGATGGAAGCAGTTCTTGATGATCCTTATATACTTATTACAGACAAGAAGATATCCAACATACAGGAATTGCTGCCTGTACTTGAACAGATAGTACAGCAGGGAAGAAAACTCCTCATCATTGCTGAAGACGTTGAAGGCGAAGCATTGTCAACTCTCATAATCAACAAACTGAAGGGTACCTTCACCTGCGTTGCGGTAAAGGCACCAGGCTTCGGAGACAGAAGAAAGGCAATGCTTGAAGATATAGCTATACTTACAAATGGTCAGGTCATTTCAGAGGAGCTTGGACTCGAGCTTAAGGAAACACAGCTGAGCCAGCTGGGTAGAGCAAGACAGGTAAAGGTTCAGAAGGAAAACACGATCATCGTTGACGGTGCTGGAGATGCCAAGTCAATAAAAGACAGGATCAAGATGCTCAAGGCACAGATCGAAGAAACAACTTCGGACTTTGACAAGGAAAAACTCCAGGAAAGACTTGCAAAGCTTTCCGGCGGTGTAGCAGTTATCAAAGTTGGAGCAGCTACAGAAACAGAGCTTAAGGAAAGAAAGCACAGGATAGAAGACGCACTGGCAGCAACAAGAGCGGCAGTTGAAGAAGGTATCGTACCAGGCGGTGGAACAGCCCTTGCAAATACCATCAATGCTGTGGATGCACTTATTGCCGGAGCAGAAGGCGATGAAAAGACAGGCGTCAAGATAGTGAAGAGGGCTTTGGAAGAGCCTGTAAGACAGATTGCAGAGAATGCAGGACTTGAAGGCTCCGTAGTAATCGAAAAGGTTATGGCAAGCAAGCCTGGAGTAGGCTTCGACGCTCTACGTGAGAAATATATCGACATGATCCAAGCCGGTATCGTTGACCCTACAAAGGTTACCAGATCCGCACTCCAGAACGCAGCTTCAGTTGCAGCTTTGCTGCTTACAACTGAAAGCGTAGTTGCAGATCTTCCGGAAAAAGAAAAGCCTATGATGCCAGGCGGCGGCATGGGTGGAGACATGATGTATTAAAAATGACAAGACCTGCGGGTTAAACCGCAGGTCTTTTATTTTTATACATTGCAGACCCATTGCTCTTCAAATTCATTCAGTGGCAGAGGTTTGCTGAAGTAATAGCCCTGTATGAAATCACAGCCTCTTTCCTTCAATATTTCATACTGTACCGCGGTTTCTACTCCTTCTGCTGTTACCTTCAACATCAGATTATGGCCCATAGCAAGTATACTGGACACTATGGCTGAATTCTTAGGGTTCTCATTGATATCGCAAATAAAGCTCTTATCTATCTTTATGGTGGTTATTGCGAAGTTCTTCAGGTAATTCAGTGAAGAGTAGCCGGTGCCGAAATCATCAAGAGCTATGCGGATCCCCATACTCTTGAGCTTTTCTATGATTATTGTAATATACTCATGGTTTTTTACGGCTACACTTTCGGTGATCTCCAGCTCCAGGTACTGGGGCAAAATGCCGGTTTCCTTTATAGTGTTGGAGATCATATCTATGAAATCCTCCTGAATAAGCTGAACAGCAGATAAATTGACAGAGACGCATATCGGCTTATGACCTGCTTCCCGCCATAGTCGGTTCTGCATACAGGCGGTATAGAGCACCCATCTGCCTATAGGGATTATAAGTCCATTGGCTTCAGCAATAGGTATGAACTTAAGTGGACTTATCATTCCAAGCTCAGGGTGATTCCACCGTAAAAGGGCTTCGCAGCCTATCAGCTCTCCTGTAGCAGCATCGATCTGGGGCTGATAGTACAATGAAAACTCGCCGTTGTCCAAGGCGTGATGCATGCTACTGTCAAGATTCAACTGCTCAAGCAGGCGTGAGTTCATGGAGGGGTCATATATTACATAGCTGTCTCTTCCCTTGCGCTTTGCCTTCTGCATTGCAGAAAAGGCATTTTTGAAAAGGGTATCGCTGTTTTCACCATCATCAGGATAGAAGGCCATACCGGAGCAGGCGGTAATATAAAACCTATGCTCATCAACTACCCATGGCTGCCGTATGATATCTCGGATCTCACCAGCCAGACTTAAAGCATCTTCCTTATGGGCAAAGCCTTTGAAAAGGATGGCAAATCTGTCCTCTCCCATATGGCAGACAGTATTCCCATGTTCTGAAAGGAAGCTGATTTTTTCTGCCAGGTTTTTCAGTAGTTTATCACCTGAGGCGTGCCCCAGGGTATTATTAATACCTTCAAACTTGTCTATATCAAATATCATAACGGCAAGCTTGGAATTCTCTCTTGAAGCCCTCTCCAATTCTATATCCAGACTAGCATTGAACAACATCCTGTTGGGAAGGAGGGTAAGCGGATCATAGTAGGTCAGGCTGATTATATTATCCATCATCTTGTTGAAGCTTCTTGCTGCATCACCTATCTCATCACTGGTAGCGATTTCAGACCTGGTGGAAAGATCACCGGAGGCTGCCCTTACAAAAAGCTCCTTCAGCATGACAATGGGAACAGATATGCTCTTTGCAACAAATAATCCAAGTAAAGAAGCAATTACAAGACCGGCAAGTCCTATTAAAACATGATAGATTGATGAATTTCTCATAGGTGTATCCCAGTAGTCGGAAGGAATCTGAATGATAAGCTTCCAGCCGTCGGTGTTTGGGATGATGTGATAGTAATTCATACTTGAATCATTTTCAAAAGAGTAGCTGAAGGTTCCTTCGCTATTTGTGAGTATCTCCCCGGACTTTTCGACCATTTGCTCAACTATAAAATCGGATTTTTTTGTTATATTTTCTCTGAGTATGTACTGTTCTTCCGGATGTGCAATAATGAGACCTTCTTTATCAACAATGTAGGAGAAGGAATTTGGATAGTTGTATTTGAGGTTTTCAATAATCTTTGAAAGCTTTACAAGATTTATGGTACCTGCCATCACACCCTTTATTGCTAGAGTTTCGCTTCTTATCGGTGCTGCTACTACTGTGACAGGCATTCCGTTGGTTCTGGATATGACGGGATTGGAAACGATTATCCTTCCTCTCAAAGCCGCCTTGAAATAATCTCTGTCGCCCGCATTTCCTGCGTTTCTCTTAAGTGTATTGCTATAGTACCCGTTTAGGTCCGCTACCATGAAATGATCATATACCAGGAGTTTTTCCTCTATTTCATTCATCAGGTAAGGCTCTATAAGGTCCCAATTCATCGATTTTACCAAAGGTGTATTTGCATAGACCTCGATTTCTTCCATTCGTTCCGACAGCCAGCTGCCTATGTAATCCGAATACAGCTCTGCATTCTTCCTGCTGTTTTCGGTAATGATCCGCTTGAGGGTGTTTTCTGTCATGTGTTCGGACATTGTTGTGAAAATCAGGGACTCCAATACGCATACCGTCAGTATCATAACCAGGATCTTGAACATAATGCTTCTGCTTTTTATTCTGAACATTTTACCCCTCCCTGTTGCAGATCCAGTACGTGAGAAAGAAGAAACCCACAAAATACAGATTATGTTAATGTCATCTATGTCAGATTATATCAAATTATGATATGAATATCTATACAATTATCATTATTAAAGTAGTTATGATACATAATCAAAAAGAAGCGGGTAATATTTAAATTATGGACAACAATAGCAACAGATATATGTATCGTGTCAAACAATCTACATTGAAATTCAAAGGACACGAAACATTTTCCGCAATTCATATATCGTGAAAAGTACATTACTCTAGTACAAAATTAGAAGTCTCACCTGATTTTGTAATGATATATATTTTTCACGACATATATAGTAAAATTAGAACAGGATAAAAAGCGTTAAAGTGTAGGATTCCTATTGATTACACATTTATAAGGTTCTCAAATTCACCAAGGAGGTTGTCATATGGTCGGAAAGGATAAAAAGGAAGCTCAAGGCATAGGTGAGCTTAC
>CAZNMO010000297.1:0-4269 GCA_964574195.1 uncultured Clostridiaceae bacterium
TGAAGAAAAATGAAGCTATCCTTGAGATATTGATACCTTATTCAAAAAGCTGCATAAGAAGCGCTTTCGGCAAGTGTGGACGGGAAAGCAGCAGGACGACTGTTGTAATATCAAACATCAATGTTGCAGCCGCAGTGTACTTTGACAAGACATCAGGCCTTGTTGAAGAAGCAAGCGTAGTGATCGGGTCGGCAGCTCCCGTACCATATCATGCAGAAAAGGCAGAGGCTGTCCTGAAAGGCAGCAAGCCGACTCCGGAGTTGTGTCGAAGCTTTGTTGACGCACTTTGTCTGCATGTCAGGGAGTCGATCAATGGGGTAAAAAGATATGAAAACAAGATAGATGAGGTTGCAGGGATCGGTACAGATATATATGAAAGGCTGTTTGGGGATTTAATGGCCGGAGGTGTCAGGTAATGAAAGATGATTTGAGGTATGTGGGCAGTAATATACCAATACATGATGTGAGAGAGAAAGTAACGGGTAAGACAAGGTATGTGGGAGATATGGTGCTTCCGGGGATGCTTCATGCCAAGCTGCTGCTTGCAGATATTGCCCATGGGCGCATTAAAAGTATTGATACCTCCAAGGCTGAAGCCCTGCCGGAGGTAAAGGCGGTATTTACCTACAAAAATTCTCCGGACAATTTATATAATTCACACCAGTGGATAAGCGGGCTGGAAGTGGTAAAGGATGAGCATTTGTTCACTGATAAGGTCAGATTCTACGGTGACCGTGTCGCTGCTGTTGTTGCTGAGGATAAGCATACAGCAGAGAAGGCTGTGAAGCTTATTGAAGTTGAATATGAAGAACTGAAGCCTGTCATCGATCCTGAGAAAGCGTTGGAAGAAGATTCACCCAAGATCCATGACAATGATAATGTGATTTTCAGGAATGAATTTGGCTGCGGCGATATTGCCAGCGACATGGAGAGTGCATACCTTGTCGTAGCGGATAAGATAGAAACTCCCAAGATGCACCACGGAGCTATGGAGACCCATGCTTGTCTTGCCGACACAGACCCACGCGGAAAGATCACCGTATGGTCTCCCTGTCAGGTGATTTTTCAGGTGCAGCTAATTGTTTCCGAAGCTCTGGGTATTCCGCAATGTGATGTACGTGTTATAAAAACGACTTTGGGTGGTTCCTTCGGCGGTAAAGGGCAGCCTATCCTGGAGCCGGTCTGCGCATTTCTTTCATATAAGCTGGGTAGGCCTGTGAGTCTGGTGATGGACAGGACTGAAGCAATAGTAGGGACAAGAACCAGGAACAAGACCATTGGAACGGTAAGGACTGCAGTCGACAGGGAGGGCAAGATCCTGGCAAGGGATATAAACATGCTTGTCGATGCGGGAGCATATTATACCAACGGAAGCGCAGTCGCAATGGCAATGGGCAAAAAGGCTTTCAAGCTTTATAGGATAAAAAGTCAAAGGTACAGTACCACAAGCGTTTACACAAATACTCCAATAGGTGGAGCTTGCAGGGGCTATGGATCACCGCAGATCCATACAGTAACGGAGATAAATATAGAAAACACTGCAAGAAAACTTGGAATGGATCCTGTTGAGCTAAGGCTGAAGAATCTTGTGCAGCCCTATGACAAAGATCCTATTGGGGGACCTGACCTTGGCAATGCAAGAATAATCGACTGTGTGACAAAGGGTGCTGAAGCCTTCAACTGGAAGGAAAGGTTCACAAGAAAGAAAGAAAATGGAAGATTTGTGCGTGGAGTGGGTATGGCCTGCTGTGCCCATGGAAACGGATATTTCGGGGCTTACCCGGATTTTATAACCATGTCCCTCAGAATATCCGGAGACGGGTATGCCGTTCTCAAGGGTGCGTTGCATGACCTGGGCTGCGGAACGAATACTACTATGATGCAGATAGTTGCAGAGACTCTCGATATGGACATTGAGAAGGTAAGAATAGCTGAAACTGATACCCTTGTCAGCCCCTTTGACTCTGCAGGAACACAAGCAAGCAGGGTAACCTTCGTCTGCGGAGGGGCAGCCATGAAAGTATCACAACAGGTCAGAGAAAAGCTGTCAAAGTATGCAGCAGATATTTTTAAATGCAATATTGAAGATATTCTATTGGAAAAGGGTTTTATTTGGAATAAACTTAAGGAAGCGGAAAAATATTCCTATGGTGAAATTGTGTCAATCATTCATAACCGGTTTATGGATGAGGTCGGTGCGGTAATAACCTACCAGTCTCCCGGAAATCCTGCAAGCTACGGTGCTAACTTTGTTGAGGTCGAAGTTGACACCTTGACCGGAATGGTAAAAGTCCTGGATATCCTCGCAGTCCATGATGTAGGTAGGGCGATCAATCCTGGATTTATTGCAGGTCAGGTACAGGGGGCTGTACAAATGGGTATTGGAATGGCATTGTCTGAGGATATAACTTTTGACAATAAAGGAAGAGTTCAAAACGACCGTTTTGGAAGATATATTGTTGTAAATGCGCCTGACATGCCGGATGTAAAAGTGCTTCTGATAGAAGAAGGAGAGGAACTGGGGCCTTATGGTGCAAAAAGCGTTGGAGAGGTAGCCGCAGTTCCGACACCGCCTGCGGTAGTCAATGCTATAAATAATGCACTTGACATATATTTGGATGTACTACCTGCAACTCCGGAAAGAATAATGGAAAAACTAAAGGAAAAAAGGCAGCTTTAAGATACTCTGTATAGAACGATGGAGGGGGAAGAAGATGGAGACAGTAAGCTTGAATGGAAAGGATCTTACCATTGAACAAGTTGCGCTGATTGCTCGGGAGGGTGCAAAGGTTGAAATAACTCCAGAAGCTATGAATACACTAAAAGCTTCAAGGCAGCTGGTTTTTGACCTGGTTGACAGTAATGTACCAGTTTACGGTTTTAACACCGGCGTAGGCTGGAATAAGGATAAAAGAGTATTTAAGGAGTTTTTCCAGGAATACAACAGGAATCTCATATACTCGCACTGCCTTGGAGTTGACCCGCCTGCTTCAGAGGAGGAAACAAGGGCGATCATGGTTGCGAGGCTCAACACTTTATTGACAGGTGCCACGGGCATACAACCGGAGATAGCAGTAATGTACCTGGATATGCTGAATGCCGGCGTACATCCGGTCATTCCGGAAAGAGGCTCGGTGGGTGAGGCGGATATAGCCTGTTTGTCTCACATTGGACTTGCCATGTTGGGAGAAGGAGAAGTATACTATAAGGGTAAAAGGATTTCGGCGGCTGAAGCATTAGAAAAGGCCGGGCTGAAGCCTGTTGTACTTGGGCCAAAGGACGGGCTTGCCATAGTAAGCTCCAATGCTCTGGCAGCCGGAGAAGGGGCTCTTGTCTTAAAAGATATAAAGGACCTGCTCGATATATCGGACATTATTTATGCATTATCTCTGGAAGGCTTGAACGGCAATGTATCTCCTCTGGATATGCGGACGCACAAATTGAGGCCGTATCCCGGGCAGGCATATAGCGCCGGCAGGATCACAGATTATCTTGAGGGAAGCTATATCTGGGAGCCCGATTGGAAGAAGCCTGTACAGGATCCGCTTAGCTTCAGGGGTTCTGCTCACGTTCACGGAGCGGTAAGAGATTCCCTGGCCTATGTGGAAGGGCTGCTGACGATACAGTTGAATTCTTCGGATGACAACCCATGTATCATAATGGAAGACGAGAAGATAATCTCTTGTTCCAATTTTGAAGTAACAAATTGGTCCTTGGGTTTTGAAATGCTTGGGATGGCATTAAGCCAGCTTTCCAAGGTTGCCTGCCACCGGATAATCAAACTGGGCAATCCGGCATTTACAAAGCTTTCAAGATTCCTTTCCCCAGCAGATAACGTACTGGCCTTTGCAACGATCCAAAAAACATTTACTGCCTTGGATACAGAGATCAGACATCTTTCCAACCCGGCTATTTCAGACTTCTTCGCATTGGCTGGGGATATGGAGGATCATGCAAACAATGCTCCATACATCGTTCAAAAAACCAGAAAAATAGTAGACGACATGTTCTATATACTTGGTATTGAAGCTATGCATGCAGCTCAGGCAATCGATCTGAGAAGCGACATACACATGGGCAAGGGCACTAGGGCGGCATATGCTTCGATCAGGGAAGAGCTTCCATTTTATGATAAGGACAGGAATCTTTCCGAGGATATCAGGACAGTCTATGCGGTACTTAAGTCAGGCAAGCTTTTGAAGGATGTTAGAAAAGCCATGGAGTAACGGTATCCGGCAGCATATACCTAAGGAGGCAATGCTTTGAAGA
>CAZNMO010000298.1:0-4257 GCA_964574195.1 uncultured Clostridiaceae bacterium
TAACACATGCAAGTCGAACCTTGGTTTTCTTGCGAGAATTTGCTTTTTTTCCGGTGGAGAATGGGAACAGAGAGTCCCTTTGTTATAAAGATCTCGTACTTACCCCTTTTTAGAAAAAGTGAAGCGCGCAAAGAGAACAAACAAGATGGTGAGAGCGCCGTGGGGAACTCCTCTATACCCATAATTTTCGAATTCGCAGTATGGTTGAACCCGGGACCGGATCCACAGGCGTTGGAACTACTCTCTCCCCTTTAGCGCCGGCAGAAGTAGGTAATCGGGTCTCCTAAGAACTCTTGTAGGGACTTCCTTTATCTATGGGGCTACTAATGCCCCTCTTGGGCGGGAGACTCCGTGGTAGAGTTGCCCTCTCTCTTCACAGAATGGCTTTACCCATCTCTTAGTTGCAAGGTGGTGGCATTCTCATCAATCAAGCGGTGCTCCAAGGCGGAAGGAGCGCAAGCCAAAGGAGCGCTTTCCAAGACCTTGGGGCTACTTCAGTGATGGGAGTACGCGCTGAAGAGAAAACCAATTTCCTTTTCCTTTCGGGCCGGGCCGTAGATTGAGTTAAAAAACCCACGGTCCTAGTACTAGATTGGCGGGTTGGTACCTACGCTTCCTAGTCCTTCCCTTTCCTCTGGCGCAAGGGCAAAAGCTTGCTGCTTTCAGTTCATGTTCTTTGGAAGGAAGAGAGTACGCGCTTTCAATCCAAAAAGAAGAAAGAGAGTAGCGAAGGCGACTTGAGAGTTGTTATAGTTAGAAGCCAGACCTTCAGAGATAGACTCAGGTAAAGCACCCACACCAACGAGTGGAATACCTGTAAGGAGTCCAAGAAATGGGGCGAGTCTAAAGATTAGGTCAAAGGCTGAATACAAACAAAATGTGACATTATAAAATCTTTTGTTTTGCGCCACTTTACACCACTTATGCCTACCAAGCGGATAGATGGCAACGAAGGCAAGGAATAAGGTACCTACGCTTCGGATGCCATATAGATGGAAACCCCGTTCAAGGAGTTATCAGTAGGTAAGGCACACGACCCAACCACTCGACCATCGATAGCGAGAGGAAAACGCTTTATCCGAGATTGAGCGTAGACGCATTATCTCATATTCTCTATCCTTAAAGTATCCGAGAAAGATTTTAGTGTTATTTCCTCCGCTGTGAATGAATAGGCTGATCTGCTTGCTTGACCACTCCACTACATTCTTGGTCGATTGTAAGCCGTTCTTGAGACGAAAACTATGTATGGAGAAGGGTCCGTGCCATTCCCGAAGAGATAGATGAGAGAAAGAAGGCACGTCTTTAGCTTGAGCAAGCCCAAGAAAGGCGGACAGATCTCTACCCTCAGACAGAAACTGACCCTTAGGCCTTTAGAGAAGAAAGAGTTGGAGTAGTAAGGTTAAAGGACCGGGGCAACCCCAGAATCTCTTTCTCTTCCGTTCATGGGTAGAAAGATTTCATATCATAATTGAATCAAATCAAGGCGATCAAGGGGTGAAAGACTGGGATTATTGGACTTATTAGGAAGCCAAGGGATCTGTTCCAGAGCTATCATTATGTTGGACAGAAAGTCTTTCATTATACAATAGCATTTTCTTTTAGCGGGAGGCTAGAAAAGTTTAGGGAATACGTCTTCCAAAAACGACTTTTATTCCGTTGCGAGGTAGGTGCTCTAAGCCTTTACGCCGACTCCCAATCGGATATTCTAAAGAAGCAAAGGTATCGCCTCCGCTTCATCTGCTTTCCATTTATGGCTATCTAGTCCCAAGGTGGTGAGAAGCATCATTTTCATGCCCATAGAAAGAAAGAAAGTTAGCATAAAACTCTATCTCAAAGGGAGCGATAGACGATTCCCCTGCCCCAAGCCCTACCCTAGTTTCGAATCTAGTCTCTGCATCAAGATTGGACTAGCTAGGCGAAATGGCAGTGAATTTTCTCCGTGAATCATTAGTCGATCCGAGTAAGGATAATAAAGAAGGCTCTCTATCTACTTTATTTGACAGGAGCGGACTGAATCGTGTGCGAGAATTATCGTATAGAAAGAAAACGAACCACTTCTATTCTCTCCGCTGAGGTATATGAAGAATGGCTTTTTGGTCCCTTTCGTCCAGTGGTTAGGACATCGTCTTTTCATGTCGAAGACACGGGTTCGATTCCCGTAAGGGATAGGTACTCATTCCCGGCCGCTTTCAGTTAGTGTTCATTGCTGAGTGATCGCTCGCTATCTGGCTGGAAAAGATGGTCCGGAAGCTTCCTCTCTCCCAGCAAGCAAGACGAGATCACTAGTTTTGGATTTTCGAGAAAAAAAAAAGATTTAGAGCCTGAGTCAATCGATAGTTGGGAGCAACTTGAAGGTGAATTCCTTAACCGTTTTTACAGCACTCGTCGTACAGTGAGTATGATGGAGTTGACGAACACCAAGCAAAGGAAAGATGAACCAGTAGTGGACTTCATCAATCGGTGGCGAGCATTAAGTTTAGATTGCAAGGATCGCCTCTCAGAAACTTCTGCCGTCGAGATGTGCACCCAAGGAATGCATTGGGGTCTTGTGTATATCCTCCAAGGAATCAAGCCACGCACTTTCGAAGAATTGGCGACACGAGCTCATGACATGGAGTTGAGTATTGCAAGCCACGGAAAGACTTCACCTGTTTTCGATCCGAGGAAGGAAGCTAAAGAATTCAATCAACCGTCAAAATACCAAACTAAAGAATCCATGGCGGTGGGAGCAACTTCTGTAAAGGCCCCCACTAAGCAAAAGTTGAAAGAAAAAGCTCCAAGTCCGCGGCCGAGAGAAGAGAAAAGCCAGCCAACTTTGAAGGAGTTAGAAGCGAAGGCCTATCCTTTCCCTGATTCTGACGTCCCCGCGATTCTCGACGAGTTGCTGGCCAAGAAAGTCATTGACCTTCCAGAGTCAAAGCGACCTGATGAAGCCAACAAAGTCGATGATCCCAAGTATTGCAAATATCACCGCATCGTCAGTCACCCTACAGCAAGATGCTTCGTCTTAAAGGAGAAGATCATGACGTTGGTGAGAGACGGAAAGATCATCATTGACGCTAATGACACGGCCGAAGCGAACCATGCTAGTGCTAAAATCGATCACAAGAAGGGATCAACTACATAGTATTCTCCAAGGTTCTCTAACAAGCAAGGAGAGATCCACGAGACGTTCTTCCTCAAGATCAATCTGAAGTGCTGATGGAAGTTCATTGAAGATTCAACACATCACAAGGAACTCGTTTCGTTCGAGAAATACACTACATTGTCCCTCTCCAACCAGTCAAGTGGCTGAACGCTCCTCTCCTTTCAGTCGAGTTACTTCGCTCCTCAGTCCTTGCATACTGACGATTATTCTTATCCGTGCTTTCTTTCGTGGAAGTCTCACCTATCAAGGAAGTATGGCAAAGATAGTTTATCCCTGCGGGGAGGACCTCAGCTCAGTACGCATAGAAGTACAGTCTACCTCTATTTAGCTCTACTGGCTTTCTTATACCTATACCAGGAACCCGAGCCTACCTCTTCTGGTTGAAGTTCCGATGAACCGGGTATTCCCCTCCTGAGCCCAAATTTACCTGCACAGGGAAAGATCTCAATAGGCCTAGGGCGGGGGGCAAGCTCCACTACAGGGCCGGGGGAAGAAATAGGCGTGGGGAAGAGTCTGCAACAAAATAAATTGAATAGACAGAGAAGTCCGGTAAGCCTATCGATTCAAGCAAGTCCGACTAGTTTAGGCGCCGCCTTCCAGACTTCTAAAAGCGGGTGGTTTTAAGTCCAGAGCCCTATTCTGGTTACAGAGTGCGGGTAGCCGACAAGTAGGTTAGCAAACTGGTGAATCAATAGGCTTTGCTCCTGCCTTCGCTTCCAGGAGGAATTCTATCATCCATGGCGAAGATATCGTATAATAAGAAAAGGCTTACTTTTCAGAGTGATCTTTCTCGATTTCGGAACGGAAAGGCTTGGTTGAAGGCAAAATTCGGTGTAATTCGCCATTTTTTCAGAAAAGAAAAGCAGGGTAGAAAGTCTTGCTTACTTATTTCTCCATCGTTGTAAGAGAAGGGGGGTTGAAGTTTATAGCTAGTCGAAAAAGTGATAAGAAGGTCTAATCATGCTACTTCAGTCGTATGCTTAACACATGCAAGTTGATCAGTTCGCCCGGCTAAGAAAGTCATCGGTTCGATTCCGATAGCCGGCTTTTCCCTATTCTTTTTTTTTGTTTCCAAAGGAATGTTGTTATGTTGTTTTGAAGGGTGCACT
>CAZNMO010000299.1:0-4228 GCA_964574195.1 uncultured Clostridiaceae bacterium
AGCCCAATTATCAAAGGCATTCCTGAATTCCTCTGCAACCTCAGGCCCTACCTCAAAGCACTCCGGCCCAATAGAGGGGCCTATGCCCACAAGACAATCCTCAGGCTTTGTCCCATATACCTCACTCATCTGTTTTATTGTCTTAGCTCCAATCTTAAGCACTGTTCCCTTCCAACCGGAGTGTGTAACTGCTATCGCCTTATTTTTCGTATCCAAAAAGAAAAGCGATACACAATCTGCATAAAATGTTATCAGCGGCACTCCGGGAACGTTGGTCATGAGCCCGTCGGCATCTTCTATATCGCTTGGCAAGGTCAGTCCCTTACCGATATCCGCTTCAGTAACAACTCTTATGTTATCACCATGTACCTGATCAGAAAATACCAGCCTGGTATAGTCTATACCGATGGCGCTGCATACCAGGTCAAGGTTCCTGCGTACATTCTCCAGCGGATCCTCCTTTATGATGGAAGTATTCAAAGAATCATATATTCCTTTACTTACACCTCCAAGCCTGGTCGTAAAGCAGTGCTTCACCATTCCTGTCTCCTCGAAGGCCGGGATAGCAAGATATACAACTCCATTTTTATCAACTGTTCTAAATGCTCTATTTATAGTAATCACCCCTGGTTCATATTATTACATAAACTTATCCTAATGTTAATATTATTATCAATTTTTATCAATAGTTGGTATCAACTCTGTTTGGCAATTTTCTTCAAGGCTGCCAACATAGCTGTCAGTTCAAATACATTGCTGAAGCTTCTTTCCCTGTTGTTGACTGCAACTACAGTAAGTGTAATCAACGGGAACCTTTCCAGCTGACCATGTCTGTTTGTTGTAGTTATATAACCGTTCGCCGTATCCTCCTGGCTGTACAAAGACAGCACATCTGACTCAAATTGCCTGACTATATCCTTGAAATACTCCTCCGATACATATTTATATATAATAACCGCAAAATCGTCTCCACCAACATGTCCCACAAACTGATCGCGTGAAATCCGCTTTTTCAGTATGTCTGCCAGCAGCTTTATCACCAGGTCTCCATTTTCAAAACCATATACGTCATTATATGCTTTGAAATTATCAATGTCCAAATAGGCAACACTGTATTCCAGGTTGTTTTCAATGCATTGGCTCAGCTTCTGCTCAATAATCAGGTTTCCCGGAAGCCCCGATAACGGATTTTGATGTCTTGCAGCCGATATTTCTATCTCAGTAGTCTTCTTCAACAAATCTTTAATGGTGACCGTTCCTATATACTTCTCATTTTCCGTAACAACAATAAAATCATACAGCTTGTCGTTAGGGCGTGACATAGCCATGGAAGATACCACACTTACCGGAGTGCTATGATCTACCACCAGGAAATCATTATCCATGATCTTTGAAATATACTTGTTCTGATACAAGGCATAGCCATAGTTCCCACTCAGCTTCAACGCAAGCTTTTCCCGCACCACTATACCAACAGGCATATCATCCTCAACAACACACAACCCAAAGCTGTCCGGGTCGTTTACACATATATCATATACATCTGACACCTTTTCCCTCGAATTAATGGTACGGGTATAAGTGCATAAATTTCTGATATATATATCGGAAATATTGCTCTGATATATATGATTTCTCTTCAGATTTACTTTTTTGAGTGCCTGCAATACTTCCTGATCTATTTCCTTCACTTGGGCATCCGGCTTTTGAATCAAATAGCCCTGTCCGTACTGTACCCCCAGGTTTACCAGAGTATCCAGCTCCTCATAGGTTTCGATGCCCTCAGCAATCAGGCTGATGTTTGATGCTTTGGAGAGCTCGACCATTCCTTTGACAAGCGCAAATTTCAAGCTATCCGTATCAATGCCTCGTATTAATTTCATATCAAGCTTTATATAGTTGGGATTGACATCGCTGATAAGGTTCAATCCAGAATACCCCGCCCCTGCATCATCAATGGCTATCCTATAGTCCTGCCCTTTATAGTGGTCTATCGTTGCCATGAATCCGTCCATATCTGTAATCACATTTCTTTCGGTAATTTCGAAGATCACGTTATGGGGAGCGATCTCGTACTGCATCAGAAATTCTCTTGTGAAGCCCTTCCTGAAGTTATCATCATGCATCGTATTGGGATTTACATTAATAAAGAGCTTTTTATTATACGGCGGTATCATAAACTTATATGCCGCTTCAAGAGCCTTGGTCCTGCAGAGCAGCTCCAACTCCCATAAACGTTTGCATTCACCGGCCACACTAAAAAGCATATCTGCATTCTTTATTTCGCTTTCACAGGTTATCCGGCTCAAGGCTTCATGACCTAATATGCTTCCATCTCTCAGGGATATGATGGGTTGAAAGACTGTTTTTATTTGTTGGTTGTCAATTATGTATTCCAGTGCCTCTTTTCTACCATTCGACATATAGTCACCTCTGTCCAATTTAAGATGGGTTTTATCCTTTTCCAATTACAGTTTACATACTAATTGTAAAAAAACCATTATCAATATATAAAGCTTTTGTTAATTTTTATAAAATAAAAAGAGCCCCACCAGGCGGTTGTGTTCCGCCAAATGAAGCTCTCCTCCGTTTCCTTACTTTTTCATAAAATCTTTTTTTCTGAATACCGATCTCAAGAAAACAAGCCATCCCCAGGAAATCGACAATGAAGGTGCGGCCGCAGTGAGCATAGCTTCTAAAGGTCCCATCTGTGTGAAGGTCAGGGGACGGAAAAAAATTACAAAGGTCGCAACCATCATAAGTAATAGAGCTATCCTCTCAAACATTGTATTGGGCGGAGTAAGGAATATCCTTCGCAGATCGATATCAGCCTTCATCTTCTACACCAGCTTTCCCACTTTTTCTTCTACCAATCCGATGATTTTTCCAGAATGGATCATATCCCTAAGCTCCTCTATATACGGGTAAAGATACAGATCTTCTTCCATTACAGGGACCCTGGCATTGATCTCCTTGAGAACTTCTTGGGTAGCGCTTGCAGGCTCCAGTCCTTCTTCCATGAACTGATGTGCCTGGAAAACCGACAGCAGCTCAATGGCAAGGATGTACTCCAGCTTCTCAGCCACCTGTACAGCCTTCTTGCAGGCATTATATCCCATGGATACGTAGTCCTCCTGGTTTCCGCACGTGGGTGTGCTGTCCGTTGTTGCAGGATGGCATAATATTCTCATGTCATTCAGTATACCAGCCTGACTGTACTGCGGTATCATAAGTCCCGAATTCAAGCCGGGTTTTTTCACCAGAAACCATGGATATTCAGACATATTGCCATCTACCAGCCTGTTGTTCCTGCGTTCCGACATCTTTGCTATAGCAGTTGCTGCAATACAGGAGGAATCCATTTCTATCCCAACATAAGATGCATCGCAGTTCCCATTGGATATTGCCTGCTCTTCGCCATCCTTTGTCCATATTATAGGATTGTCGCAGCAGGAGTTCATTTCGATTTCAAATGTCCTTTTCGCATCCATAAGGGTCTTTACAGCTGCTCCGTGAAGCTGTGACATACATCTCAGTGAAAGGGCATCCTGAAGCCTGTGACCTTCAAAATGCTTGATTATCGCTGAGTCCTCCAGCACTCTCCTTATATTTGAAGCAGTTCTGCCCTGATCTTCGTGGGGCTTGATGCTCATTATCCTTTCATCAAATGCCTTTATATTGCCCTTCAGTACCTCAAGGGTCATTGCTCCTATTATATCAGCGGTTTTTGCCGCCTTTAACATATCATATAATGCCAACGCTCCAAGGGCTGTAGGGCTTGTTGTGCCGTTTACCAGTACAAGGCCTTCCTTTGAAGACAGTTCAATAGGTTTGAGCCCTATTCTGTCCAGTGCCTCCCGTGCAGTCATCAGCTGACCTTTAACGTATGCCTTGCCTTCGCCTATCAATACCAAGGCGATATGAGCTTCTATATTGAGGTATCCAACTGAGCCCTCCTGCGGTGCAAATGGTGTGAGCCCGTCATTCAGGAACCGCCTGTACATATCCAGAACCTCCAGTCGAATACCACTATATCCAAGGCCTGCATTCTGAAGCACCATAAGCATGACCGCCCTCGTTTGCTCTTCGGTCAGCGGCTTTCCTACGGAAACAGAATGTGTAAGAATAATATTTTTCTGCAGCTTTGCAGTCTCTTCCTTTGTAATCGACTTTGTGCACAACACCCCGAAGCCCGTTGTTATTCCATACATTATACGGCCTTCCTCGA
>CAZNMO010000300.1:0-4220 GCA_964574195.1 uncultured Clostridiaceae bacterium
TCAATATAAAATCAGTACCCTTAAAAAAGTTGTTTAGTTTGCTGTTGACAATCCACATCTTGAAGAAATGTCTATAGTAGCTGAGGCTGTTTCTAATGTATTTAAGCCTGATAAGATGAACTATGAACTACTTGGAAATGGATGTCCTCATATTCATTGGCATCTATATCCAAGAGTAAAAGGTGATACTCCTATAGTTAGTTCGGTATATCAATTGTCAAATGAGGAATTGTTTGATGAATCTACAAGACCGAATGAGGAGCAGAGAGAAGAATTGAAAGAAAAGATTAAAAATGAAATTGTACGTCTACTTTCAAGATAAGTATTAAGCGAAGTAATTATGTAATGTGTAGTATTCTTAAAGGCTGTCATAATCATAAATTTATATTAACGAACAACAAAGTAGGATATTGAGAAGTAGTGATATTTGACTAACAGATAAATTGTAATTTATCGTTAATTTAATTCGCAATTGTAAGATATTACGTTCTAATTAATAAACTTTAAATTAGATTTTTGGAGGAATATTATGAATTTAATAACCTTAACGCATAAACAACCTAAAAACATTAATGGTGCTGGAGTTCTAATAATGGATAAGGATAAGAGAGTTCTCCTACAACTTAGAACTGATAGTAACTCTTGGGGAATACCTGGTGGGTGCCTTAATGTAGGCGAATCACTACAAGATGCTGCTAAAAGAGAAGTTTTTGAAGAAACAGGGCTTATAGTTGATAACTTAAAATTATTTAATGTATACTCAGGAGAAGAACAACATTGGATTTATCCAGATGGTAATGAAGTATACATCATTAATACAGTATTCATCACTAATAACTTTTGTGGGACTTTAAAGGCTGATAAAGTGGAGAGTAAAGAAGTTAAGTTTTTTGATTTGAGCAATTTACCTCCCGAGATTATTTCAACAAATATACCCATATTAAATGATTTAAAAAATAGAGTTGATTGTTACTGTTGATGAGTACAAAGTTATTGTATTAGAGTTAAAAGGCTCTATTGTTTCACTTAACAATGAAATAGCTGGGATACAAACAGAGATAAAGTTCTTAAAGGACTCAGCGAATCCTGAAAAGTTGAATGTTTTATTGGAGTTCAGGCAACTGATTGCCAACCCAAATTTAACCTATGCAATGCAAAACGAGTTATATAAAACAATACTCGAGTGCGTTGAGTATAAAAGGACCGTGGCCGGTGGAGTTGAATTAAATATACTGTTTAAGTAAATAAAGAATACTGTTGCCCAACAGTATTCTTTGTTACTTCTTGGGTATAATAATCCTATCTTAAAATAGAAAGGAGTTGATGCCCATGCAAACTACAACAGATAGAGTACCTAATCGACTGATAAATGAGAAAAGCCCCTATCTTCTGCAACACGCATACAATCCTGTGGATTGGTTTCCTTGGTGTGATGAAGCTTTTGCGAAAGCAAAAGCAGAAGACAAACCTATATTTCTGTCGATTGGTTACTCGACCTGTCACTGGTGCCATGTAATGGCTCATGAATCATTTGAAGATGAAGAGGTTGCAAAAGTTCTGAATGAGCATTTTGTATCTATTAAGGTTGACCGAGAGGAGCGCCCTGATATAGATGCGGTGTATATGAATGTTGCACATAAGCTCACCGGGCATGGAGGCTGGCCTCTGACAATAATAATGACAGGTGAGCAAAAACCTTTTTTTGCAGGTACATATCTGCCAAAAAGGTCCAGATTCTCAAAGGGTCTACTGGAAGTCCTTGATATAGTTCAGAATCAATGGAACAGTAACAGAGAAGAAATTTTGAAATCCAGTAATATGATTACCAAAATTATTCAAAAACAGGATGTACCTGAAAATCATAGAGTAAAAGCATCGATTGACTTTATTTATGCTGCTAAGGATTTGTTTGAGAAAAGCTTTGATTCAAAATATGGAGGATTTGGAGAAAGTCCGAAATTTCCCACACAAAGTAATTTGTTATTTCTGATGCGTTATTATGAACTTGAAAAGGATGACTATGTGTTAAAAATGGTTGAAAAAACATTGGAAAGCATGTATCGTGGGGGAATTTATGATCATATAGGGTATGGATTTTCAAGATACTCGACAGATGATAAATGGCTTGTTCCTCATTTTGAAAAAATGCTTTATGATAATGCACAGCTTGCAATTGCTTATATTGAATCATACTTGATAACAGGAAAGGGATTGTATAAGCGCATTGCCAAAGAAACCTTTGATTATGTGCTTAGGGAAATGACTGATGAAAATGGAGGCTTTTATTCAGCACAGGATGCTGACAGCGAAGGGGAAGAAGGAAAGTATTATGTTTTCACGCAGGATGAAGTAATAAGTTTATTGGGTGAAGAAAACGGAAATTATTTCAATGATTACTTCAACATTACAAAAAAAGGTAATTTTGAAGGTAAGAGTATCCCTAATCTTATTAAAAACGAAAATTATGATAAAGCGGATTCGAAAATTAAGAGCATGATACCAGATGTATACAGCTACAGACTTTCAAGGACAAAGCTTCACAAGGATGACAAAATACTTACTTCATGGAATTCGCTTATGATAACAGCTTTTGCAAAAGCTTACAAAGCTTTTGGCGATGATAAATATTTGCATGCAGCAGAAAATGCACTGCGCTTTATAAAAAATTTTCTCATTGATGATAATAACAGAATATGTGTGAGATTTAGAGACGGTAAAGTGTTGAAAAATTCTACAATAGATGATTATGCCTTTTATGTATGGGCTTTGATAGAAATGTATGAAGCCACTTTTGAAACTCATTATTTAAAAAGAGCAATAAAATTTAATGAAAAAATGATAAAGATGTTTTGGGATTATGAAAACAGCGGTTTCTATATGACATGCAAAGAAAGCGAAAGCTTGATATACAGACCTAAGGAAGTTTATGACGGAGCAATACCTTCAGGCAATTCTGTTGCATCCTTGAATTTGATAAGACTTGCCAGAATGACCGGAAATTCAGAGCTTGAAGAACTTTCTTACAGACAAATAGAATTTCTGTCCGGTTTTATAGCTGATTATCCTGCCGGATATTCATTTGCACTCATGTCTTTAATTTATGAGCTATACTCGTCCAAGGAAATAATTTGTATTGCAAAAGAAAAGGATGATATTAAGAATTTTCAAAAATTAATAAATAAAAATTTTTTTGTAAATACTTCAATGCTGGCTGTTTATAAAAATGAAAGGGGTGAATTATCAGAAGATGTTGAATTTATCAAAGGGTATGATTTGAAGGATGACAAAACGACTTATTACATCTGTGAAAACAAGGAATGTTCACTTCCTGTAACCAGAGAGGAAGATTTAATAAAAGCCTTATAATGGTGTTAAACGTGGTTTATTTTAAAAACTATGATAGAAATTTTATTAGAGGGCATAATAATTTAGAAAGTTGTAAAACTTTTAAAAAAAATATTTTGGAGGATTTTAAATGGAAGGCAGAATAGAAAAATCTAATACACCTAACCCCGGAATAAAATGCGTTGTTAATACTTGTCATTATTACTCTGAGGGAGATCATTGCACAGCGCAAAAGATAGAGGTTCAGCATCGTAATGCTAAGAATTCTGAAGAAACAGACTGTGCAACATTTAAACCGTCTAATAGTTTCAGATAGTCATTTGAACATGATTTATTTAATTAAATAGTAAATTAAAAGCTATCAGTATAAAAATTTCTGATAGCTTTTAATTTTGCGGTAACATTGGTTTAATATTCGGAAATTGCAATAATAAATATGATTATAATTTTGTATGCAAAATGACATATGAGGAAATTTAAAAGTTTTCATTATAAATCGGTCAAATTAGTAAATATTTAAGGATTTTTATTTAAAACAGTACGAAAACGAGGAAATATTCCGGGTAAAGGGAAAGGATAGAATCTGATGATCCCCTTTATTATACAGAGCATGATGCTACTGTTTACGGAAGCCACATAAGCAGGCTTGTTCTTGATCAGTATCTGGCTCTTAAAGGGTATATTGAGAAATAAAATAGATACAAGCATATCAGTTCAGGTTTTATTGCCTGAACTTTTTTATAGCAATTGCAGAAGAATTACTTATTTGATATAAACGGACTGTTATGGTATAATATTTTACACAAAATTGTTTGATATTACAATTAAATCAGAAATTAAAACAGTGCGGAGGGAAAAATGTCCATTAAGATATT
>CAZNMO010000301.1:0-4208 GCA_964574195.1 uncultured Clostridiaceae bacterium
ATTAGGTTAAGCGCTTATTATGTCTTACTGCGAAGCTTACGGGGATATCATTTATTAACTTGGAACTAAAAGATCGGAGAATTATTGATGAAGAACATTATAGTATACATAGAAGACTTTTTTAAAGAGCTAGAGATCTGGGAAGATATTAATAATAATCATAATTATAAACAAGAAATTCAACAGTCGATATTAGATTTTCTAACAGATAGTTGTGTCAAAAATGCATTTAAAGTATTTCAGTCATTTTTTAAGGCATATTGGATAGGCGTGAAAGAGGATCAGAATCCATTTCTAGAATTGATTCAAAAAATGAAGGCGTATGAAGAAAATTCAGGTGTACTATTACTTAAACAGAGAGATCATTATTCTCATTCAGTTTATGTTTTTATTTTAGGATTAGCCATCTATTCAAAGAATGAGGTTTTCAGAAAGAAGTTTGAGAAAACAATTCAAGAATCAAGCTATTTTGATTCATATAATACGAAACATGAAGAATTCTTTTATCGCTGGGGTATTGCCTCTTTATTTCACGATATAGCATATCCGCTCGAAATATCTATAAAACAGATAAATATTTATATTGATTTTGTATCTCAGCATAGTGATGATGCAAGAAAAGATTTAACTGTTAAGATGTCAATTAATAATATCGATGATTTTAATAGACTTCCTCAAATTATACCATTACCTGAATTTAGTTCTGCGTTTATTAAGAAATATCCAAATTGTGAACCTCTTAATTTATCTGATTCCATAGATTTATTATCCCATAAATTAAATACAAGCTTCGGAATAAATATCATTGAATCACAAGAAGGGCTAAATAATTTTGCTTTTAAAATGCAGGAAGAGCATTTTATCGATCATGGCTATTATAGTGCATTAATAGTTTTAAGATGGTATTACTTCTTAATTCAAAAAGAGAGATGGAATCCAGCATATTTTTATTACCCTATTGTTGATTCTGCCTCAGCAATTCTACTTCATAATTATTATAGGCATGTTTTAATGAAGAAGCCATTTAATATTGGAAAACTAGATGCTGAAAAACATCCAATTGCCTATTTATTAATGTTTTGCGATGAACTGCAAGATTGGAACAGATCAGCATATGGAGTAATTGATAAGAATTTATGTTTACCAAATGATTTCTACATTAAAATTTCAGATAAATCTTTAGAATTAACATACATCGTTAATGGAGGTGATACTATACACGATTATGTGGAGAAAAAGATGAACTGCATAAGTGAAGTCTTACAAACGGAAGATTTATTTCCAGAAGGAATAAATCTTGGTTTAAGAAAGGGGAACGAAAATGGCGAAGAAAAAAGTATGCATTAGTTTTGACTATGAACATGACAAAGATTATAGGAATCTTATTGCAGCTTGGAACGCAAATCCAAATTTTGAATTTGCTATAAAAGATAAAACTCCAAATGAGATTCAGAGTACTGATTACAGTAGAATTAAGGCTGTACTAACTCAAAAAATTTGTGATGCTACATATTTGCTGGTTGTTATTGGAAAGTATGCCAATCAAAAAGATAGAAATTCTGATAAAATTGGAGATCTTAATTGGCAAAATTGGGAAATCAATAAAGCCAAAGCAATTAAAAAGAAAATTATAGGAGTTAAATTAGATCGAAGTTACGATTCACCAATAGCAATTTTAAATTCGGGAGCCACATTTGTTTATGGATTTACGGAGGAAGGTATTATTAGTGCTTTGAATAGAGCCTAAGAATATTTATGTTAGGGGGAGATTCTACCCCCCTTCTCTATTTTGGAATCTTATAGACGGAACCAAATATCTTAAATATAATGGTATATATTGTTGAATAATAGTAAAATATGGTTTATTATAAATCTGCAAGTACGATTCTCTTTCTTCAAGGAGATCCCCTAATGGAAATAAAAGATTTAAGTGAAAAAACTAAAAAGGCACTTTTATGCATATATAAAGATATTTTTAAATACAGCGATGAATCTTTATTAAACATATTTCTTTGTGGAAGCGCAGAGGAAAATTCGGCAAGAGATTTATTAAGAGATAGATTAAAAGTGGAAAAGAGTTTTAAAATAATATATCCTGAGGATTTATTTATTGATTGCTTTAACCGAAATAAACATTACGATATGTTAAGCATGGAGAAGTTTCTAGCTAAAAATTGTGATGTCATTTGCATTATTTGTGAAGATAAAAGTCCTGGTGCTTTAGTTGAACTGGGAGCATTCGCAAATCATAATGAAACACAAGATAAAATAGTTGCATTAATTCAAAATAAATATAAAAATCATAAGAGTTTTATTATGATTGGGCCAATAAAATATATTCAAAAAAGAAATAAGGAAAATGTAATTTTTTATTCATCAGATTTTGAAGACACTTATAGGAAATTGTCAAAACTTCTTCGAAACAAATTCAAACTAAAAGGAAATAGCACCCCAAAAGATGTTGATTCAATCATTGGACAATATTATTTAATACTTATAATTATATATTATTTTAAAACAATTCCGGTACAGGATCTTAATAGATATTTGAGATACATAGTAAATGAATATAGCATTAAAATTGATGACTTTGAATTACTCTATTCTGCGTCATTAAAGCAATTATATAAGGATAAAGTAATTGAAAAGATAGCGAATTATAAAGCTGATTTCTATTGCTTAACGGAAAATGGAAAGTTACAATTTGAAAGGTTATTCAAGGCACTTAAGTTAGCAGGTAAGACGAAAAAGAGTGATGCAATTAGATTGTTAATACTTTCTGAACAAAGTTATGAACACCATCTTTCTTAGCGTTGTTGGTCTTACATATTTGCTTGCAAATTAATACAGACTTTACGGAAAGTGGTTCGCTTTCTTTAGTTAATTCATTCTAAGAGGATTCGCCAAAAATCAATATTATTTTAATATTAATTAAAATAATATTGATTGGTTGACAAAGGTATTCTAGGTAAGAAAGATGGTGTTTAATTATTATGGTTACTAGTTTGAAACAAACAAATACAATTGTATTAAATTCTTTAGGACTACCAGTTATTAAATCAGTGAAAGATTTTTCAGACTATTTACATTTAAGCTATTCATTAGTTTACATTCTCAGCCGTAATACAGTGCAATACAAGTATAAAACTTTTGAAATCCCCAAAAAACAAAATGGGAAACGCTTAATCTATTCTCCCGTCTACTCATTAAAAGTTATTCAGCATTGGATTTTAAACAAGATACTTTACAATATAAAACCATCAAACAATTGCTATGGATATATTAAAGGAATGTCTTCCCCCTTAACAAAAAATGCAGATAAACATAAAGCAAATATGTTTATTATGAAGCTTGATATTGAAAACTTCTTTCAGTCATTAGGAAGCCATAAGGTTTATGGATTATTCAAATCGATAGGATACAATCAGGAAGTTGCTATGCTATTAACAAATCTTTGCACATGTGATGGTCATATTCCGCAGGGGGCAGTAACCTCGCCATATCTCTCTAACCTTTTATGCATAAAATTGGATACGCGCCTTCATAAATATTGTTCAAAGCGAGATATTGTTTATACCAGATATGTGGATGATTTAACTTTTTCAAGTAATAATAGATATGAATTAAAAAAAATATTCCATATGGTTTCAATAATCCTTGCGAATGAAGGATTTACAATAAATAAAAATAAAATCCGGTTTTTAACACCAAAAACTAAGAAAACTATCACAGGTGTAACAATTTCAGATGACAAATTAAAAGCTCCATATCAAATGAAAAAATTAGTACGAAGTATGATTCATAGAGCCATTGTATCCGGAAACTATGAGAATGTTTGTCAAATAAAGGGATATATTGCTTATATTAGTTCTATCGAAGATGATTACTTAATAAAAATAAAGAAATATATTAATAGTTTTTCCGAAAAGTCTGTATGTTTATTTCAAGAAGTAGTGACAGCTTACAACCAAAATAAGTTCTTTTCAGAGCTTATTGATTTTCAATTAAAAAAAAGTACTGATTTTGTTGGTTTTCCAGATAATTACGAATTTGAGAACTATGAGTATTCTGAACGTGACGAATATCTAGAAAAATGTAACATTGCTAGTGTATAATAAATATTTGATTTTTAATGCACTGATTAATCTTGAACGACGGTATGCAATCTGAACATTTTTTTCGGAATGTTCGGATCCATACCGTTTTTC
>CAZNMO010000302.1:0-437 GCA_964574195.1 uncultured Clostridiaceae bacterium
GAAGATTAATGGCAATAGTTAATATGAAAAAGGTCACCATGATAGCTCTTCAGTCTGAAAAGGATGCCATAATCAACAAACTACAGAAATTTGGAAAGCTGCAGATCCTAAACCTGGTCGAGCAAATTGGCGAACAAGGTTTTGAGGAGTTGCAGCCTGACAGCGACAATGAAACGGTAGGAAGGCTGGAAACAAAGCTTTCATCGGTGAAATTCTCTTTGGACTTTATCGGCAGATTCTACAAGTCAAAAAAACCACTTTTTGCACCCAAGGTACAGGTAGATGAGGCAAAGTCCAGGGAATACCTTGAAAACGAAAAGAAGCTCAGTGAGATTTATGAAAGCTGCAGAAGCATAGATGGTAAGTTCACAGAGCTGAAAAGTGTTGAGACCAAGCTTCATAACACAATAGCACAGCTTACCCCATGGCTGCCTCTT
>CAZNMO010000302.1:447-4205 GCA_964574195.1 uncultured Clostridiaceae bacterium
TGGGCAGTACGCATAGCACTAACTCTCTAATAGGCTTCATACCTACAAAATATAATGAAGAGTTTAGCGCTTCGATTCAAGCTGAGGGGCTGGAGGCTTATGCCGAAAAGGTAAGCGAGGAAAAGGAAAATTCATATATGCTGGTGGTATACCATCAGTCATGCGAGGAAAAATTACTTCAGCTACTGAAGCAGTGTGGATGGACCAAGGTAAGCTTCAGTGACTTCACAGGTACTCCAAAGGAAAATGTGGAAAAGCTCAATGCAAGCCTTTTGGAGCTGGAAAGCAAGAAGGCGGAGCTTGCCAAGCAGGCAGAGGGAATGGCTTCAGAGGTAGGTTATCTGGAAATACTCTTTGACCTTCTTTCTATTGAAAGAGACAGAGCCAGCGTAGTAAAGGATTTTGGAAAGACTGAAAAAACATTTATGCTTCACGGATGGGTGCCGGAGAAGGCAACAGACGAGATGGTCCAGATACTGGACGGGGTTACGGACAAGTACAATGTTCAGTTTGAGGATCCAAGTGACGAGGATGAGATACCTGTACTTCTGGAAAACGCAAAACTTGTACAGCCATTTGAAATGATTACCTCACTGTACAGCTTGCCTAATGCTAGAAGCCTCGATTCCAATGCTATCATGACTCCATTTTTTATAGTATTCTTTGGAATGATGATAACTGACGCTGCTTATGGAGCGATTATGGCTGCAGTAACAGGATTTTTACTTTGGAAGTATGACCTGGCGGGCGGTATGAAGAAATTTATGGGTATCATGTGTTTTGGTGGACTTTCTGCCATTGTATGGGGCGCTGTTTTTGGCGGCTGGTTTGGAAACCTGCTTCCTATTTCGGCATTTTGGTTCAACCCACTGGAGGAACCCCTGAAAATGCTGATATTCTGTCTGGCACTTGGAGTGATACATCTCTATACGGGATATTTCATCCAGATGTATAAGAATATCAGGTCAGGACATATTATGGACGCTATATATGACCAGGTCCTCTGGCTTATGCTGTTGACAGGCCTTATGTTCCTTGCTCTGCCGGCACTGGCTACATTAGGTAAGTATATGGCCATCATTGGCGCAGCAGGTACAGTACTTTTTAACGCAAGATCAGAGAAGAACTTTATAAAGAGGATACTGAACGGCATACTTGCATTGTATGGCGTAAGCGGCTTCCTTGGTGATGTACTCTCGTATTCACGTTTGTTTGCATTGTGTCTGTCGACCGGCGTTATAGCCATGGTTTTCAATGCCATGGGACTTATGATGGGAGGCACATTGATAGGCAAGCTTATTATGGTTATATTCCTGGTTGTAGGGCACTTATTCAACATCGCACTGGGTATACTGGGAGCATATGTTCATACTAGTCGTCTTCAGTATGTTGAGTTTTTCGGTAAGTTCTATGAAGGCGAAGGAAAGCCTTTTAACCCGCTGAAGGTCAAGACTAAATATATCCAGGAATAATTGAAATCAAAATTAAATTATTTTTAATTACAAAGGGAGGCAATAAATAATGAATGGTATAGTAGAATTAATGGGTAACTCAGGTTTGTGGCTCGCATTTCTTGGTTCGGCAATAGCAGCAGGTCTTGCAGGCTGCGGATCGGCAATTGGTGTTGGTATAGCAGGTATGTCTGCCGGTGGAGTAATAACAGAAGATCCTGACAAGTTTGGTAAGACACTTCTTTTACAGGCACTTCCGGGAACACAGGGTATATACGGACTTCTTATCGGCTTCCTTATCTGGACAAAAATTGGTGTATTTGGAACTATAGTACCTGTATCCATTGAACAGGGTCTCATGCTCTTCCTTGCAGGCCTTCCGATAGGACTTGTAGGACTTATTTCAGGTATATACCAGGGTAAAGCATCAGCTTCAAGCTGCGGAATCATAGCAAAGAGACCTGAAGAATTCGGTAAAGCCATGATATATCCTGCAATGGTTGAAACCTATGCCGTTCTTTCACTTCTTGCTTCATTCCTCATGCTTAACGGCATCAAACTATAAGGGAGTGGCTTAGATGGCAGGAGTAGAGAAGATCAAAGAAAAGATCCTACAGGATGCAGATATAAAAGTGAACGAAATACTGGAAAAAGCGAGACTCCAAGCCAATGAGATCAAAGAAAAGGCAAACCAGAAAGCAGCCCAGAGAGTAAAGGAGCTTTCGCAAAAATCAGTATATGACATCAATGAGAAGAAAAGAATAATAAACTCAATGGTTGAGCTTGAGATGCGCAAGGACATCCTTGCGTCAAAACAGCAATCCATTGAAGATGTATTTGCAAAGGCACTTGAGAGGATGAACAACCTCGACAGTGCAAAATATGAGCAGGTTGTCTTTGATATGCTAATGGCTTCTGTTGAAAATGGTGATGAAACACTCATCATGTCTGAAAATGGAAAAAGCAGGCTGTCTGCAGATTTCCTAGACAAGGTCAACAAAGCTCTCCAGGCAGCAGGCAAAAAAGGCAATATCAAAATATCGGATGAAACCAGGAATATTTCAGGAGGATTCATTTTGGTGGGCCAGGGAGTTGAAGTGAATAACTCCTTTGAAGCTGTAATAAGGCTCTACAGAGATGAAATTGAACCTAAGGTAGCTGAGATTTTCTTCCGTGGATAAACCCAAGAAAAAGCACTAGGTTAATGGAAGAAAGGAGGATAGGCTCAATGGGTGAAGACAAATACCTATATGCTGTCACCAGAATACGAGCACTGGAAACAAAACTTTTGGATAAGGTAAAGATCGAGAGAATGATCGATGCCAAAAATACAGACGAGATCATTAAAATCCTCTACGAAACAGAATATGCCGGTTCAATTTCTGAAATGAAGAGCATAGAAGACTACGAGATGGTTCTTTCCAAGGAGCTTCAGAAAACGTATGAGCTCCTTAGAGATATATCCCCTGTTCCTGAACTTACCAATCTGTTCATGCTGAGGTATGATGTTCATAATTTGAAAACTCTTTTAAAGAGCAGCTTCCTCGGCGAAGAGAACGAAGAGCTGTTAAGCGCCATAGGGACAATCTCCCTGCAGCGTATTAAGGCGATGGTCAAAGAGAGGGATTTCAGGGATCTGGACCCTATGCTTCGGGAATGCGTGGAGGTACTTATCGGGGAACTGACGGTATATCCCGATCCTCAGCTTATTGACGTGACTCTGGATAAATGTTTGTATGAGCTGATGTACAAAACTGCGCAGAAAAACAAGAGCAGTTTCTTGATGGATTATATCTCGTCACAGATAGACCTGATCAACATAAAGACCCTTGTTAGGGTAAAGGCAATGGGCTACGGCAGGGAGCTACTGAAAAAGGTCATTCTTTCAAATGGAAAGCTTGACTATGGATTCTTCAATGACGTATTCGACGAATCCTATGAGACGCTGATCGAGAGGTTGGCGTACAAGGATTACGGTAAGGTTGTGGAGGAAGGTATATCCAGCTATATGAAGACAAGATCCCTGACAAAGTTTGAGAAGCTTTCTGACGATTTTATATTTGAACTCGCCAAGAAGGGTAAGTTTGTAGCATTTGGAATCGAACCTCTGGTTGGTTATCTGATGGCCAAAGAAAACGAAGCCAAGATAATCAGGATGATAATGGTCGGAAAAATCAACGAGATTCCAAATGAATTGATAAGAGAAAGGCTACGTGATGTATATGTATAAGATCGGAGTTATTGGAGACAAGGACTCCATACTTGGATTCAAGGCTTTGGGTGTATCAGTATTTCCGACCACTGATA
>CAZNMO010000303.1:0-4201 GCA_964574195.1 uncultured Clostridiaceae bacterium
AAGGTTAAGGTGCAAGGCGTTTTGCGAGGTGATAAGTATGGACCTGTTGAGAAAAATATACGAAGCGGGAGTTGTCGGAGCGGGAGGAGCGGGTTTTCCCACACATAGGAAGCTGGATTGCAAGGTAGAGTATCTAATAATAAATGGAGCTGAGTGTGAACCTCTGCTGATGACAGATCAGTACCTAATGAGGAATAAAGGTGAACAGCTTGTTCATGCTTCAATCCTGGCCGGTGAGCTTGTCAAAGCGTCTCATGTGATATTTGCCTTGAAAAGGAAATATGTGAATGAGGCGTCAAGTATTAAATCGGCAATAGCTCAAAGCAGCAGCAGAGTAGAGCTATTCTATCTTGACGGTGTATATCCTGCCGGTGATGAGCATGTGCTCGTGCATGAGACAACAGGAAGGACTGTTAAGCCAGGAGGGATCCCGCTCAGTGTCGGAGTGGTCGTAGTCAATGTCAATACTGTTTATAACATTTATGAGGCTGTTATGGGCAGGCCTGTGACCTCAAGGTATATGACCATAGCAGGTATGGTGAGGAAGCCTTCGATCTTAAAAGTACCCATAGGTACTTCTGCTGCCGAGTGCATAAGGGCAGCCGGTGGAACTGAGCTGGAAGCGTGCACGGCGATAATGGGCGGCCCCATGATGGGCAAAATGTTCAGTCATGATGAGCTATATGACAGATATATATGTAAAACAGACAGCGGGATCATAGTACTCCCGGTCGACCACTACCTGGCAAGAAGGGCTTCCATGCCAATGGAGTATATTGTTAACCAGGCGAGGTCAGTGTGTATACAGTGCTCATATTGTACCGAGCTTTGTCCCAGGTATCTTTTAGGGCATCAGTTAAGACCCCATCGGATAATGAGAGCTATTTCATCCGGCAGCGGAGCGGATTCCGTATACAACGAAGCGTTTCTTTGCAGCGAGTGCGGTATATGTGAGCTATATGCATGTCCTATGGGATTGTCTCCGAGAAGGGTAAACATATATATCAAAAACCGCCTGAGAGCTGAAGGGGCTATACCCGTATTTCCGCCGCCAAACCTATCCAACACTGCGATCAGGGATTTTAGGAAGATACCACTTCCACGCCTGACTAGCAGGCTTGACATGTCAAGGTATGAGAGCCCCCATGGGAATGAAGTCATTGAGCTGAAGCCTGACAGGGTATGCATACAGCTAAGGCAGCACATTGGCATTCCTGCAGTACCGGTAGTATCGCAGGGAGACAGGGTGAAGGTAGGACAGCTTATAGCTTCAGTTGAATACGGCCAGACGGGTGCAAACATACATGCCAGTATTGACGGAATCGTAGATAGTATAAGCGGCAGCTCCATATGCATTGATTCTCAGAGGTGAGGTGAGAAATATGAACAATACTTTAGGATTCGTTGAGCTCAACAGCATAGCCAGGGGCATAGAAACCGCCGATGCAATGGTAAAGGCTGCAGATGTGAAGCTGCTTTTTTCAAAGCCGGTATGCCCGGGTAAATTTATAATACTGGTATTCGGAGATGTAGGTTCAGTCAAAGCCTCCTTCAATGCCGGCCATAATAAGGGGGCCCAGTATGTGGTTGACGAGATGCTGTTGACCAGTGCCAGTCCGCAGCTGGTTCCGGCCATATGCGGCCTTACAAGGATCGAAAAGCAGGATGCAGTTGGGGTCGTGGAGTTTTTCAATATAGCCGGTGCAATTGCCGCAGCTGATGCGGCAGTAAAAGCAGGCGCAGTACAACTGCTGGAAATAAGGCTGGGAGTAGGAATAGGAGGAAAAGCATATTTTACTCTTGCCGGGGATGTCAGCTCTGTGGAAGAAGCAATAGCAGAAGGGAAAAGACATGCTGAGAAGAACGGGATACTTGTAGAAAGCAGTGTGATCCCTTCTCCCTGCAAGGAGGTCTTTGATAGCCTATTATGATTAAGGGGGTAAAAAAATGAGTATAAATGAGATCATTGTTTATATAATGGTAGTTTTCATGGCTCTCGGCGCCTTGGACAAATGCTTCGGCAACAAGTTCGGCCTTGGAGAGAAGTTTGACGAAGGTTTCATGGCAATGGGCTCTCTTGCAATTGCCATGGTCGGAGTCGTGTCACTGGCGCCGGTGCTTGCTACCATTCTAAAACCTGTGGTTGTGCCGGTTTACACCCTGCTGGGTGCGGACCCTTCAATGTTTGCAACAACGCTGCTTGCCTGCGATATGGGAGGCTATCCCCTGGCAGTAGAGCTTGCGCAGACAAAGGAAGCAGGGCTATTTGCAGGTTTGATACTTGGTTCTATGATGGGTCCCACCATAGTGTTCACAATACCTGTTGCACTTGGGATCATCAATAAGGAAGACCACAAATTCCTTGCATCAGGAGTATTGGCTGGAATGATAACCATCCCCATAGGCTGCTTTGTAGGCGGGCTTGTAGCTGGCTATGACATTGCCATGATCATAAGCAATCTGGTTCCGATCATAATCGTGTCGGTGCTTATAGCCATCGGTCTGTGGAAGATACCCGGCAAGATGATAAGCGGCTTCAATAACTTCGGAAAAGGCGTCGTAGTGGTTATCACACTGGCAACAGCCGCCATTATCATTGAGACGCTGACCGGTCTGGTCGTGATACCCGGAATGGCTCCTATATCTGATGGCATATCGATAATCGGCTCCATTGCAATAATGCTCTGCGGCGCATTCCCAATGGTGTTCTTCATAACCAAGGTTTTCAAGAATCCGCTGCTCAAGCTGGGCAAAATGCTCGGTATGAATGATGTTTCCGCTGCAGGCATGGTTGCCACACTGGCCAACAACATACCCATGTTCGGTCTAATGAAGGATATGGATGACAGGGGCAAGGTACTCAATGTAGCTTTTGCTGTCAGCGCAGCCTTTGTTTTTGGTGATCACCTGGGCTTTACCGCGGGGGTCAACAGAGAAATGATATTCCCCATGATCGTAGGAAAGCTGGTGGCAGGCGTTACGGCAGTTATGGTGGCAAGTTTGATAGCGCCTAAGAGTACTCTGGGCAAGACAGCTGAAAAGAAGCTGGAAGCCTGACCGGAGGGAAAGCAGATGAACAATATAGATGAAAAAATAGTAGCTGATATCGTGAGAAAGGTATTGCTGGAGCATATTGACCACAGGCGATGCAATGAGCCGGAAAAGACGGCGGCCAGGAGCGGAGTGGTAGGAATCAGGGGTAGCTCAGTAAGATGTGAGCCCTTTGACACAGGAAAAGCCGGGGATAAGGTATTCCTAAAGGATATGCTCACGCTAGAGGAAAACCGGAATCTTGCCTGTGGGCTTATGGAAATGGAGAGCAGTGAGTTTGACTGGACCCTCAACTATGATGAGGTGGATTACGTAATTGAAGGCACCCTAGTTATAAAAACAGGAGGCGAGGAGATACCCGGAAATGCCGGTGATGTCATCATGATTCCCAAGGGGAGCAGCATAAGCTTCTCGGCACCCGGGTATGTAAAATTCTTTTATGTAACATATCCTGCAAACTGGAGTGAAGCATGAAAAAGGACACCTGAGGGTGTCCTTTTATGCTAAGCTGCATTCTTTTGTATTTTCTCCGTACCTTTGAGGAATCTGGTCAGGGGTTTATAAACCAGTATAACTATGAGTGAGTTGGCCAGGGATTTGATAAGATTAAAAGGCAGTATTGCAGTTGGCAACATAGCCATTACTGCATCATAGGGGATACCGTAGAACCTTACCGAGAAAAACAGGTTTGAGGGTATCATCACAAGTACCATACATATGGAACCTGCTGCCAGAGCTGCAAAGGCTCCCTTGAAGGTGTGGAATCTTCTATAGATGCTGCCAGATACCACAACAAAGGTCCCTGTAGCTATTATATGCATTACAAGTCCTACCCAGCCGGCTGCCGCACTTACAGTAAAGGCCTGTATGGTTGAGACGATAACTGTCATTGCAAGGCCTGCCATCGGACCGTACATAAAGGCTGCCACCAGCATTGGCACATCACCGGGTTCATATTCCAGAAATGGCGCCGATGGTATGATAGGAAATTTCACAAGCATTACCAGCACTATTGAAAGGGCTGAGAGCACTCCTATCCTTACGAGTTTGTTTGTTTTGCTGTTCATAAAAAGACCTCCAAAATAATGAAATTCCCTGAAAAATAATCTCAGGGAATTTAAACGCTCAAAAAAATCATCTTCTTCCATCC
>CAZNMO010000304.1:0-4196 GCA_964574195.1 uncultured Clostridiaceae bacterium
GAGCAGGTATTGCAAGATACCGGATATCTTATAGATACCAACATAGCTTTTATCAGACTTGTACATGGCCTGCTGGGACTTAAAACAAAGCTCGCTTTTTTATCAACTTTACCTCAATTTGCCCAACTTAGAAAAAATGAACTGATAGCTGCAATCTGCAGCCACTTTTCTGCTGACTGTTACCTGTCCGGTATTGGAGCGAGGACATATAATCAACCTGAGATTTTCGAAAAACAAGGCATTAAGCTAGAATATCTGGACTATCAGCCTGTAACATATCCGCAGCTTTGGGGCAGCTTTATCCCCAATCTGTCTATAGTTGATATGTTATTTAACTGTGGAGCGGAGGGCACACGCAAGCTTTTGCTCCGAGAGGTGCAAGTATGATCAGGGTACTTTTTTTTTCACATGATTCGAAATATACTCTTGGGCTGCCGCAGGGCTTTAGGGAATTGAACTGCCCTGTTTTTGTCCTGAGGGATTTAAGTAGAAGCTCTATAAAAGAGGCAATTGACCACTTTAGGCCTGACCTTATGCTAACAACGGGATGGGCTTACCGCCGGCATAAACGTGAGTATATAGACGAGCTTGTCAAAAGAGCTGCTAAATATAAGGTGAAGCATGTCTATTGGGCAACTGAAGATCCAAGATGGATCGAAGAGTGTTCCTTCAAGTGTATTGAAATCTATAAGCCTGATGCAGTTATGACCATACATCCTGATAGCATAAATAAATACAGGGAGCTGGGGCTTCCTGCCGGGCATCTGGATTTTGGCTGCAATCGGTCATTCAATAAGTATGAACCTCCAAGCAGTAAATATGATTATGATGTGGCTTTAGTCGGCCACGGCGGCAAAGCCTGGAAATCCTATCGAAAGGATAGCGTTCAGATACTTTTAAAGCCCTTGGTCGAAAGGGGCTATAACCTTGCGATATGGGGTAAGAGATGGGACCGTTTCAACGAGGAACTGATGGGTTTTAAGCTTCCGAAGCATATGCTAAAAGGGGAGCTGCCCTATGAGGAAACAAACAAGGTTTACAATTCAGCCAGAATAATAATAGGCTTGCAAAATGACCAGGCGATGCTAACCTCCCGGACTTATGAAGTATTGGGCTCAGGCGGTTTTTTGCTTACAGTACCGACGCAGTCTGTCAATAATTTATTTACAAATAATGTTCATCTGACATGTTCATATTCCCCTGAGCATACAGTCAAGCTTGTTGATTATTTTTTGAAATATGAAGAGGTGCGCCATACAATAGCTCGAAACGGGCAGCGGGAGGTCTATTTAAAGCACACTTATAAGGAGCGCGCCGGGCAGATTTTGAAATTCATGCAGCTATAATGAAAGGAATTAGAATGTGTAACCAGAGAACTATCAATCATAAGGTTTCTGTACTGGGCACCAGTATATCCGGTGAAACAGATGCAAAGGTCACCTTTTGCCCTGCCCCAACCGATACTGGAATTGTATTTATCCGCAATGACCTGCCGGGCCGCCCGGAAGTAAAATGTTCATTTGAAAATGCAAAGGTTGAATACAGATGGACTTCTCTCGCTGATGGAGATGTTTGCATTGAACACACAGAGCATGCTTTGGCAGCCATATCAGGATTAGGTTTGGACAATGTATTTATTGAGCTTGAACAGACCAGCCTGCCCGTGACGCCGGATTACAGCAGTAAAGAGTTCAAACGGTCGCTAACTGGAGCTGGGATAGTGGAACAACCCTTTAAGGCGGAATGGATAAAAATACACAAGCCTGTTATTGTATATAAACGCGAAAGACTAGAGGATACGGAATATGAAAAGCTGCTGATAGCTCTTCCATATGATGGGTTTAAGTTAACCTATGTGCTTGATTATCCTAATCTTCCGCAATTATCTCAAGTCGCTGAAATGGATGTAACGCCTCAAACCTTTGTCAAAGAGCTGGCGGATGCCCGTTCTTATATAATTGAGTCGGAGCTTGAAGAAGTAGTAAACCTGACCGGGAAGGTCAGCTCAAACGTATTGGTGATCAAATCCGGGGTTGAGAACAAGAAATGGCAGTGGCCCAATGAACCTGCCCGGCATAAAGTTCTGGACCTTTTAGGCGATCTTGGCTTGCTAGGAAAAAAGTTGCTGGGTCATGTAATAGGCGTCAGATCCGGTCACCGGCTAAATCTCGAGCTGTGCAAAAAAATTCATGAGGAGTGTAATGATTGATTGCTTTGGCTAAACCCTTGCTTGGTATAGAGGAACAAATGCTGGTCAATGAAGTTCTTTCCAGTGGAAAGCTAGCCCAGGGAGAATATGTGGAAAGGTTTGAACGGGACTTTGCCGTATTCCTGGGCAGTAAGCATTGTGTTGCCGCCTCTTCCGGAACCTCGGCCCTTCATGCGGCACTGCTGTCTTTGGGTATTAAACCGGGGGACAAAGTGATAACCACACCTTTCTCATTTATTGCAACTGCAAATGCCATCCTTTATGTGCAAGCTGTCCCTGTCTTTTGTGACATTGATCTGCAGGATTATAATATTTCGCCTCAAGAGCTGCTGGATACCATCAAAAAGCATCCTGATGCGAAGGCAATCATTGCAGTTCACCTGTATGGTTATCCCGCGCGTATGACAGAGATAATTAAAATAGCCGATAAATACAACCTGGCGGTAATAGAGGACTGTGCACAAGCTCACGGTGCGTCAATCAATGGCAAGAAAGTCGGAACCTTTGGGCACTTTGGGATTTTTAGCTTTTATCCTACAAAAAACATGACCTGCGGCGAAGGCGGCATGCTTACGACCTGGGACAAAGAGCTGGCAGATAAGGCCAGGAGTTTGATAAACCATGGCCAGACAGCCAAGTACCGGCATGATATGCTTGGGTACAATTACAGGATGACCAATATACATGCAGCAATAGGCATAGAACAGCTGCGCAAGTTGACTGGCTTCAATGAAAGGCGCAAAGCCATTGCGGCCCGTTATTCGGAGGATATAACCAACCCCGCTTTTATCAAGCCTGTATGCACACCGGGTTTTGAGCATGTATATCACCAATATACCCTTGGGGTCAATAACCGGGGCAGTTTTATAAAGTTCCTGGAAGCACAGGATATTGGGTATGGCATCCATTATCCTACAGCCATCCCTGACCAGCCTCTGTATCGGCAGGGAGAAATCCTCGGATCCTTTACAAATGCCCGACAAGCTTCTGAAAGGGTAGTTTCAATACCTATTCACCCGGGATTGACAGAAAAGGAGGTTGATTACATTGTCAGCAGCATACAAAAATATGCAGGAAATCAATAGTCCTCTAAGTGTATTGGTTACAGGTGCAGGTTCGGTATACGGGCTGGGTATTATCAGGGCACTTAAAGCCTCCTCACTGGCTATCGAAGTTATCTCTGTTGACGTTAACCCATATTCCCTGGGTTTATTTTTCGCCGACAAAGGCTTTATCGCTCCCAAGGCAGCAGCCGAAGAAAGCTATTATATGTTTATTGAAAACCTTTGTAAAGATCATCAGATTGAAGCAATATTTATCGGCTCTACAGCGGAGCTTTCATTTTATGCAAAAAATAGAGAATCCCTGGAAAGGTCTACTGGAGCAAAGGTGTTTGTAAATTCTCCTAGAGTTTTGGAGATTTGCTGTGATAAGTGGCTGACCATGTTCCATTTGTCATGCTGCGGTTTTCAGATACCGGCAAGTATCAGATATCCTGAGGAAGAGGATAAGCTTTCTGTATTTATAAATAACATTGGTTTTCCCTTGATAGTCAAGCCGCGTATGGGACGTGGCTCAGAAGGGGTATATCTCCTTAAGGATAAGCAGCAGCTGCTTGAAAATATAAAGGGTAAGAAGAGTTTAATTATACAGGAATACCTCACAGATGAGGAGCAAGAGTTTACCGTGGGGATTTGTATTAATCAAAAGGGAAATGTTATTTCTAAAATCGCTTTAAGGCGATATTTGCAGGAAGGAGTATCTATTGCTGCAGTTTCTGATGGTTATCACGACATTGCAGATTACTGTGCCAGAGTTGCAAGTACACTGGGAGCGTATGGGGCTATAAATATTCAATTGCGCCTCAAAGATGGAATGCCGGTAATTTTTGAAATAAATCCCAGATTCAGCAGTTCCACAGGTATGCGGCTGCTATTTGGAATAAATGAGCCGGAAAGCTTAATACGCTCAGAAGTGCTTTGCCAGG
>CAZNMO010000305.1:0-4183 GCA_964574195.1 uncultured Clostridiaceae bacterium
GCGGCGGGATCCAGGTCGAGTCGGCCGACGGCGAGCCCTACGAGGTGCGCAACCGAATGACGCTCTGCCGCTGCGGCAAGTCGAAGAACAAGCCGTTCTGCGACGGGAGCCACGTGGAGACGGGGTTCCACGCGCATTTGTAGGAGGGCGGGAGCGGTCTGCAGAAGTGTATGCGCGGACTGTGGGTTCTGGATACGCAGACCGTTGAAATGCCTGCTAGGCAGAGAAGGAGTTGTCCCGAATGGCTGTGTCCATCTACTGTCCGTTCTGCCACCGACATACCTCGCTCGAGCCAGCACCTGTCCAAGTCTCGTACGCGCGCAACACTTGGACAGTGGACGCGGTCTGGCAGAAGGACTACCTGAACAAGTGGTGGATTGGGGTCTGCAACTACTGCGGGAGCCCCGTGCTTGTGAACAATGACGCGGACATCGTGTATCCCACGGAACGCCCCACACCAACCGATGCCGCCGTCCCCGACTCAATCCGCCGCGATCTGGACGAAGCCAAGCAGTGTTTCGCCGCCGGTTGCCACAGAGCAGCTGCGGTGATGGCGCGAAGGGCAATGCAGGCTGCCGCGATCGAAAAGGGCGCGACCAAGGATCGCCTGGTCGACCAGATTGCTGAGCTCGCCAGCTCGCACATGATCACGACCGATCTCAAGGAGTGGGCGGACGTCGTCAGGTGGGTCGGGAACGACGCAGCCCACCCTAACGGAGACGAAGTCTCGAGCAGTGACGCTGAGGAAGTCATCAGCCTGGCTGAGCAGTTCCTGCACGTGTTGTACGTTGCTCCCGCCAAAGCAAAGCAGCTACGCGCCAAGAAGGGGAAGTAGCTGCCCTCTCCTGCCTAGCAAGCGCATCGAGCGGACGGCGTGAGCTAGAGTGATTCCTGAGCGCATGGGCCGCCGCTCGTGCGCAACACGTTGGGCGCACGAGCGGGGAGGGATTGTGGGAGTTCTTGTGACCCTGCGCCGGGGCGCTGACGCCGCACCCTTCAAGGCGGCGCTCTTGCGACTATGCGGCCTGGACGCCGGAGACCTTGTCTTGTGCACTGGCTACGTGTGGGAGGATCCGAACGGCTACAGCATCCTTGGCGATGGGTTGCTGACCGCGATTCAAGCTGGACTGGCGGGAAACGGCGTCGTGACTGTCGCCGGCAAACTCGGCGACGACGCCAAGTGGCCGTACTGGGAGACCAAGTATCGCGACTTCATTCTTGGACTCAGGGCGGGGGGAATCCCCACGACCGCCTACATCGCACGTGAACGGAACTGGCACGCGAAGATCGCACTCCGGCTCGATGCCCAAGGTACGCCTATGGCTGGAATCGTCGGTAGCAGCAACCTCACGGGCCCGGCGTATCGCAACGACTACAACCGATGGAACTACGAGGCGGATGTGCTTCTCTGGGTACCTGGCTCATGCGCGGATGGTCAGTTCGATCAGTTGACCACTGTCAGTAGCGACCCCTTCAGCGCGATGCTTCTGAGTCTCTCTCGATCGGCCTCGCAGCCGGACGAGGCGGAACGACTATCCACACTCTATGACGACATCTTCCGTCACGATGAGGAGGGCGATCTTCTTCCGTATCTTGAGGAGTAGTGGCGCCCAACAAACGCATCGAGCGGACACGGCAAGGCTACGAGGCCCAGGAGATTGGAGACTCCATGTCAGCCAAGTGCCCAAACTGCGACAAGCCAGTCTCACACGTCAACCTGCAAGCGATGGACATCTACCAGAACTACAAGCCTCAATGGCATGGGGTCGCCTACACGTGCCCGTCGTGCAACGCACTGCTGAGTGTGGGAATGGATCCCACGCTGCTTCGGAACGAGATCATCGAGTCGGTTGTTGTGGAGCTGCGCAACGGGTAGTCACAGCGGCCGGGGATGCCCACGATAGGTATCAAGCTGACGGCCAGAACGTAGAATCCAACTGAGGGCACTGCGCCGCATGACTCAGGCGCTAGGTTTGGTCAGAGAGGAGGGGGTATGCCAGCACCGTCGATAGACGTGGGCCTTGACGAGCTGTCCCTCGCCTGGACTCGAACCATTGTGGATCACGGCAGTCATCGCTTCGTTGACCACCCGCATGTGCAGCGTTGGGTTGAGTTCGACCTACACGCGTGGCTGCTTGAGCTCCAGGCGGAATTGCTGGCAGGCTACACGCCGCGGCCAAGCCAGATGTGCTGGGCACCGAAGCCGAACGGTCTCTTAAGGCCTGGATCGGTGTTGGAAGTCGAGGACGAAGTCGTCTACAACGTCCTGATTGGTCGAGTGTTCCCGGCTTTGCACGCTCAGATCTTCGACCTTCGCGGCGAGCCCGACGTTTCGTACCAGCTCGCTCCAGATCCGGATGATCCCGAATGGATCAAGACCGACTTCCGTCTTTGGACGCAATGGCGCAAGCGGTCCCTTGAGAAGTTGGAGTCGGGCGTCTCATTCCTTCTGATTGCGGACATCACGGGGTTCTACGACAACATCGACATCAAGCGCTTGATGTCTGATGTTCGGCAGGTGCACGACGCGCCTGACGAGATTCGTCTCCTGACGGACTGCCTCAACGCATGGGCACATCCTCGTGGCCGGGGAATCCCGCAGGGCTACTCGGCAAGCCACCTACTGGCCAAGCTCTTCTTGGAGCCGGTGGATCGCAACTTGGCGAATGACGGGTTCTCGCATCTCAGGTATGTGGATGACTTCCGCATCTTCCTACCATCGAAGCTCGAGGGCCGTAGGGCAATTGCACGACTGACCGAATTGCTGCACCGGCGCGGTCTAAGCCTGCAATCCGCGAAGACCAAGATCCTGAACAAGTCAGACGCAACGACGGAAGTTGACCGGGTGGCAGCAATCATCCGCGACATTGCGGATACCCTGATTGCGGAAATCGCGGAAGAAGAGGGCATTGACGTCGACTACATTCCAACATGGGAGATCGACAAGTTCCTCGAGTCGCGGGTGGGACCGCCTCCGGAGATCCTGGAACGGGCGTTTGAAGAGCACTTCGGTCTCTTCGCCAGTGAGCCGTTCGACAAGACGGTGTTCCGTTACTTGCTGACGCGGCTCGGCAAGGCGTCATCGAGGGTAGCGGTTGATAGCTCGCTGCAGTTCCTGCGCTCCAAGCCTGAGGAGACAGCTGCCATCCTGCGCTACTTCTCGAAGGTGACGTTGGATGCCTCTGAACTCGCCTCGATTGAGGACTACATGGGGAGCAGCGGGGCGAGTCTGTACGACTACCAGCTTTACCAGCTGCTGCGGTGGTTCCACCTTGAGGGGCTGGCTTCGCCAGCAGTGACCGCACTTTGCCGTGCTTGGGCGTTTGACCACAATCGGCCGGTGTGGCTCCGTAGTTACGCCGTTGCCTACTTGGGCGAAAACGGCGACGGGGGAGACTTGGAGAACCTTGAAGACTACATCGTTCGTGCTGGATCCGGAATCGAGAAGGCGGATGTCGCCGCGGCGCTAGAGAGCCTCGAGATCGCGCGTCGCAACGCCGTCTACGGACGGCTGGCGGTTGAGGGTGGCCTAGCCGCAAGGGCGGTGGCAGTGTGCAAGTCGACCGCTAGACACACCTGACAAGGGGATCAACTTGACTCGCTGCGCCAAGGTTGCCCGTACGACGCTCGGATGGCATTGAGAGTATCTGAACCCCCCCCCCGGATGTCAGCGGGCATCGCCAGCGTTAGACTAGTTGCGGTGCTGACATTGGGGCCCAGCGGTCCCTAGACCAGTCAGGGTGCGTGCATGACAAAGGGCGGGTTCTGCTGGTGCGGACTGCTCGGAATCTCGAACGCCAAGTCCCGCATCTGTCGCACCATCCGAATCCCTTTCGCTCACTCAGGCCGTCAGCGCCAGGTCGGCCCTGTCTCCGGAATCAAGTAGGGGGAATCGTGAAGAACAGGACTCTCGCGCTCGTGGTCGCATCCGTTGCGCTGGTTGTGGCGCTCACGTTCGCAATCTCGGCGGCTGCCGCAGATCAGAACACCACCGCGCCGGTGCAATCGCACGTCGCGGCGGCGACATCCGTGTCGACTGTCCTGCCGGCGGCGGCTGCGCCGCGTGCTACGAAGTCCGTCTACATCGCACCCAAGTACGGCAAGAAGTACCACCTCAAGGGCTGCCGTACGATCAAGAACCGCTCGATCAAGAAGGTCACCCTGAAGTGGGCCAAGGCCAACG
>CAZNMO010000306.1:0-4150 GCA_964574195.1 uncultured Clostridiaceae bacterium
ATATCATTTGATGAAGGATTATCTTGGCATGTCTGCCGATGAGATGCACGAGATTTTTAAAGAGTGGAACACAGGGGAATTGGACAGCTACCTTATCGAGATAACCAGAGATATACTTGCCTATAGGGATGCCGACGGACAGCCTATTGTAGATAAGATCCTTGATACTGCAGGACAAAAGGGTACAGGGAAATGGACATCCATTGCCTCCCTAGATGAGGGAGTACCGCTGACCCTGATAGGAGAAGCAGTTTATGCACGCTGCCTTTCGGCAATTAAAGAAGAAAGAGTTGCTGCCTCAAAGATCCTTACAGGTCCAAAGCCAAAATTTGAGGGTGACAGGGAAGCATTTATTGATGATATTAAAAACGCTCTTTATGCTTCAAAGATCGTGTCCTATGCGCAGGGCTATACTCTTATGAGAGCTGCCGCAGAGACATACGGCTGGAAGCTTAACTATGGCGGTATAGCTTTATTGTGGCGCGGAGGTTGCATCATAAGGTCACGATTCCTTGGAAAAATCAAAGAGGCCTTTGATAAAAAGCCAGATTCGAGCAATCTTTTACTTGATCCCTTCTTCAAGGATAAAATTGAAGGCTCACAGAACGGTTGGAGAAGAGTCGTGTCTGCTGCTTCGTTAAACGGGATCCCGATTCCCGCCTTCGCTACAGCACTTTCTTATTATGACGGCTACAGATGCGAAAGGCTTCCGGCAAATATGCTGCAGGCCCAGCGCGACTACTTTGGAGCTCATACATACGAGCGCATTGACAGAAATCGCGGAGAGTTTTTCCATACAAACTGGACGGGACAGGGTGGCAGCACAGCTTCAACAACCTACGAGGTTTAGTAATAATACATATTAGCCATACAAGTTATTTGAACAGTATATCTTTTGATAGGGAGAGTGTTCAAAATGAAAAGGCCTGTTATAGGTATTACTATTGGAGACCCTGCAGGCATAGGTCCGGAAATAGTTCTCAAAGCGTTAAGAAACGAAGAGGTTTATAAAAGCTGTAAGCCACTTGTCATAGGCAATATTGCAGTATTAAGGAAAATTGAAGAGGCCATTGGAACAGGACTGACTATAAATGCAATAAGCGAGCCTGAGGAAGCTAAATACTCATATGGAGTTGTGGATGTCATATCCCATGCTGATGTAGATACAACCGCTCTGGAGTATGGTAAGATTCAGGCACAGGCAGGTGCTGCCGCATATGAATTCATCAAAAAGGCTGTTGAGCTTGCAAAAGCTAAAAAGCTTGATGCTATTGCCACTGCCCCTATTAATAAGGAAGCAATCAAAGCTGCAAAAATAGATTATATAGGCCATACGGAAATGCTTGCCGGCCTCACAAACACAGCAGATCCGCTTACGATGTTCCAGGTTCACAACATGAGAGTTTTCTTCCTGACGAGGCATGTTTCATTGATGGATGCATGCCGCCTGGTAAAAAAGGATAAGCTTGTCGAGTACATTATAAAATGCAGAGATGCAATGAAAATGCTCGGACTTGAGGAAGGTCTACTGGCAGTTGCCGGGCTTAACCCTCACAATGGTGAGCACGGGAGCTTTGGTAATGAGGAAGCAAACGAGATCGAAACAGCTATATATGAAGCATGCACCAAAGGAATAAACGTCGCAGGGCCAATCCCGGCAGATTCGGTGTTTTATCAGGCATTAAAAGGAAAATATGCTGCTGTTTTATCGCTTTATCACGACCAAGGGCATATAGCCACCAAGACTGTAGATTTCGAAAAGACAATTTCATTAACCATAGGAATGCCTTTTTTAAGAATGTCGGTTGATCATGGAACAGCTTTTGATATTGCCGGCAAGGGAATAGCCAGCTCTGTAAGTATGGAGGAGGCAATAAGGCTTGCTGCAGAATACAGTCCTATATATTTGAAATAGATTAAAGATATAATTTTTTAGGGGGAATGGGGAAATATGGAATTACGAAAGGATTTTAAATATTCCTTGGTTGTACCTACGAGTATGGGCGTGCGCATCACTCCCGTAAACGGACAACCTGTTCAGAGCAGCAACACATATATAATGCAGGCTACCAGTGCAGAAACTAATGTAGCAAGCATTTCTTCCTATCTCGGACTTCCCGTCAAGGTGCTTACAACTTTTGTAAAGGACAGCCCAATATCGAAGTTTATAAAAAATGATCTGGCAAGCCGCCATATGTCCTATGAGGGTGTTGAAGTACCTCAGGGAGGGCCATGGGGTTACCGTCACCAGTTCAATATCGCGGACAGCGGCTATGGCTCTCGTGGACCAAGAGTGCATAACGACCGTGCCGGCGAAGTCGGTCGGACCCTTAATATTAAAGACTTTGACGTAGATCGCATATTTGGCAGGGAAGGCGTTCAGATTTTGCATTTGTCAGGATTGGTAGCCGCTCTTTCTCCTGAAACAAGTACATTTTGTCTTGAAATTGCAAAAGCTGCAAAAAAATACGGGACAAGAATTTCCTTTGACCTGAATTATCGTGCAACCTTCTGGAAGAATAGAGAAAAAGAACTTAGAGATATTTTTACCGAGATTGCAAGCGTTTCAGACATTCTGGTAGGAAATGAAGAAGACTTCCAGCTCTGCTTTGGGATAGAAGGACCTGAAGCTGGCGGAAAAGATATCTCTGATAAAATTGAAAGCTTCAAAATTATGATAAACCGTGTAAAACAGGTATTTCCAAATGCTTCTGTTTATGCAACCACCCTTCGTCAGGTTATAAGCACAAATTGCCATTTTTGGGGTGCAATTTTGCTGGAGGGTGAGAGTTGGTATGTTGCGGAACCTCGTGAAATAACCGTTCTTGACCGCATCGGAGGCGGAGACGGCTTTGTAGGTGGAATGCTCTACTCTATTCTTAAGGGCTGGGAATCGGAGAAGTGGGTCCGTTTCGCCTGGGCAAGTGGAGCATTGGCAACGACCTTCCTTACTGACTATGCCCAGCCGGATGATGAGGAGCAGATCTGGAGCATCTGGCAAGGAAATGCAAGAGTGAAAAGGTAAGTTAAATAACGGGGTGAATCTATGAATGAAATTTTAATCAAAGCATCCGATGAAGCCGGAATAAATGATAATGAGCTGCTTAAGGCTCTTGAACAGTCCATCGAAGGCAAGAAGACACAACTCAAGAAGGTCCTTCTTCTGCCTCCTGATTTTACAAGGATGCATTCTGGAGCAGGGAAAATTACAGCGATGTACTACGAAATGTTGAAGGACAGCTGCAAGGTGGAAATAATGCCTGCCCTTGGAACTCACGAGCCTATGAGCCACCAGGAGTGGGAGAACTTTTTCGGCGAAGGGGTTCCCATGGACTGTATGGTGGTACATAATTGGAGAAAGGATATTGTAAAAATAGGCCAGGTCCCCGGGGAATATGTCAACAGCATATCCGAAGGTCTGGTTGATGAGCCCATTGACGTTGAGATAAATAAACACTTACTGGACAAAAGTTATGACCTAATAATCTCTATAGGGCAGGTTGTTCCTCATGAAGTAGTAGGAATGGCCAATTACAGCAAAAATATATTCGTAGGCTGCGGTGGAAGCAGCATGATCAACAGCTCTCATATGCTGGGCGCTTTCTATGGCATGGAAAGAATTATGGGAAGGGATGCTACCCCTGTAAGAAAGGTCTTTGATTACGCAGAAGAGAACTTTATCAAGAATATTCCATTGATGTATGCTTTGACAGTCACCACTGCGGCAGAGGGGAATGTGTGCATTCATGGGCTTTTCATCGGAAGAAGCAGAAAGCCTTTTGAAGAAGCAGTAAAGCTCAGTCAGGAAAAGAACCTTACCTTTGTTGAAACACCTTTAAAGAAGGTAGTTGTATATCTTGATGAAAAGGAATTCAAGAGCACATGGTTGGGTAACAAGGCAATTTACAGAACAAGGATGGCAATTGCCGACGGTGGAGAGCTTATTATACTGGCACCTGGTGTTAGAAAGTTCGGGGAAGATAATAAAAACGACGAACTGATAAGAAAGTATGGCTATGTGGGAAGAAAGAAGGTTCTTGAGCTGGTTAAGGAAAATGAGGACCTGAAGAAAAATCTGTCGGTAGCTGCACATCTTATTCATGGTTCATCTGATGGAAGGTTTTCTATTGAGTATGCTGTGGGTAAGTTG
>CAZNMO010000307.1:0-4107 GCA_964574195.1 uncultured Clostridiaceae bacterium
TACCAAAGAAAAAAGATAGTAGACTTTTTGTGTCTACTATCTTTATACCAGTTCACTTATGCGGTTTTTTATATTTATGGGAGCAATCACATAGAATTCACATATGTATTTGATATTACCCACACAATTTGACTATAAAATGGATATAAAGAAAAAAAGGGGGAGTGTAAATGACAACTAAAGTAAAGGAAAAAAGAGATGCTAAAGGGTGGGAATTAATAATTCCTGTCGTTGCTACTTTAGCTATTCTCTATTTCACAAGTGCGCAAGAAATCAGCATTCATATTTCATTAACTTTTGGCGTACTCTTTGCCGTGATGGTAGCAACATTGTTATGTGGCTATTCCTGGGGTGAGATTGAGGAGGAAATGATCAACGGGATAAAAAGAGCTATGGATATTGTCGTTTTTATTGCAGTCTTTAATCTCTTCATCAGCTCGTCAATCGTATCAGGTTGGATTCCTACATTTGTATACTATATGACGCAGAGTCCGGCAATAGCAGAGGCGTATAAGCTGAATCCGGCAGTATTTATAATACCTATAATAGTTATTGGTATGTTAATCAGAAAATTCCCGGCAGTCCCGGCTTTAATACTTGGGGTATTTCTTAATGGAATCTTTGCAAATCTTTTTCAAGGCACCAGTTTCGCTGATATTCTGGTTAATACGCTTTATGGTGGTGCACTGGAGTTTGGAAATGCAGTTTTTGACAAGATATTGTCAAGACTGAATGGTTTTCATGAGTCATTGTGGTTAATAACACTTGTTATTGTATCAGTCATGCTATATGCCGTATTAAAGAAAATCGGTCTCATGAAAGGAGTATAACAATGACAAAAATAGTAAAACAGAAAAGAGAAGCGTACATGTGGGAGGTATTGGCTGTAATAGTCTTCACAATGGCTAATATTATGTATGCCGTCATTCCGGCTTTTGATTCAGGCATTGGAGATGTGCATATACCACTTCTTATAGGTGCAGTTTTGGCAGGTCTGCTTGCCGTTTACAGACTAGGTTATACCTGGGAGGAAGTAAAAGAAGGTATAGTCGCTAATATCATAGGTACAATGCAGGCAATTCTAATTCTAGCTATTATCGGTATGATTATTGGGACATGGATGCAGGGTGGTGTTGTGCCGACTTTGATTTACTATGGCTTGCAGATACTTTCCCCCGGGTTATTCCTTGTCGCCGCTTGTATACTATGTTCTGTAATTTCTCTTGCAACAGGAAGCTCTTGGACTACAGCGGGTACCGTAGGTATTGCACTTATGGGAGTTGCAGCAGGTCTTGGCGTTCCTGCCCCTATGGCAGCGGGTGCAATTATATCAGGTTCATACTTCGGCGACAAAATGTCACCGTTGTCAGATACGACCAACCTGGCGCCGGCAATGGCTGGAGCCAAACTGTTCGATCATGTAAGTCATATGGTATACACAACAGCTGTAAGTCTGGTATTGGCACTAATAGGTTTTGCTGTATTAGGTTCAAGATTTGCCGGCAAACAGCTTGATTTAGCCGCCATAGATACATTGCTGGGACTGATGAAAGAGAGTTATAATATTACACCTTGGCTGCTTCTTGTACCTTTTATTGTTATTATAATGGTTGCGATGAAGGCTCCGGCTATACCGGGTTTGTTTATTGGTACCTTGCTTGGAGGAGCAGCAGGGATTATATCTCAGGGCAAAACCTTCAGTGATGTTGTTGGTGCTATGATGAATGGAGTTACATCTGAAACAGGAAATGAAGTTATTGACAAGCTTTTATCTGGAGGCGGCTTAACTGCTATGTTCTGGACTCTATCTTTGATATTTGCTGCATTGACCTTCGGAGGTATACTTGAAAGAACCGGTATGCTGGAGGTATTGGCAAAAGGCATACTGAACTATGCAAAGAGTACAGGCGCTTTGGTTACAGCTACAGTATTATCCTGCATATTCGTCAATGTATTGGCAGGGGATCAATACCTGTCAATCGTTCTGCCGGGTAAAATGTTTAAAGATGAATACCATAGAAGGGGCTTAGCTCCCAGAAACCTCTCAAGAGCATTGGAGGACGCAGGTACACTGACTTCACCTCTTGTTCCGTGGAATACATGTGGTGCGATGATGACAACATATTTAGGTGTATCGACATTTGAATATTTTTCATATTGTTTCCTAAACCTGATCAACCCATTCGTATCAATACTATATGGATATTTTGGCATAACAATAATGAAGCTGGAAGACGATCCGTCAGCACCCGAATACAAAATGGCAAAAAGCACAGCAGCAGTATAAAATTCAAATGCCAGGCACGACGTTTAGAGGCTGTAACTTTTAAACTTGTCGTTGTCATACATAACCCAACCATAATGCAAAACAGCCTAGAAGCAAGTTGTAATAACGCTTCTAGGCTGTTTTGCTAATAAAAATAAAGCATTTGGTATTTATTGTAGAGTAAGTGCCAGTCTGTCTGTTCTGAAACCTAGAAACAGATTACTGCGTTGTGAGATAGCATATCCTTTATTTTAGTTTACCAATGTAATATTATGGAATATAATTGAAGTAGATATACTTTTTCATAAAATAAATATTCTTTAATTATATACCTTCAAGCAAATACAAGAAAAATCATTAACCCGTCAATCATATACTTAGACAGAAACGATGAAAATAATCATAAGTTGATAGACTGTCACCCAACAAAAGGAGGTTTCATTATGGATAAAGAGAATAGAAAGTTGTCTCCCGAGCAATGTACAGAACTACTCAGAGTGTTAAAAGCCCGTTTTGAGAAAAATATGAACCGCCATCAAAATATTGAATGGGCAAAGGTTGAAACAAAGCTGGAGGGTAATACTGAAAAGCTTTGGTCATTGAATGAAATGGAAAGAACTGGCGGTGAACCAGATGTTATAGGCTATGATAACAAGACCGGTGAATACATCTTTTATGACTGTTCTGGGGAAAGTCCTAAAGGACGCAGAAGTGTCTGTTATGACAGTGAAGCACTGGAGTCAAGGAAAGAGCATAAACCGGAGAATAGTGCTGTTGATATGGCGGCTTTCATGGGTATCGAGCTTTTAACAGAGGAACAATACCGAGAGCTTCAGAAACTTGGAGATTTTGATATGAAAACATCCAGCTGGGTGAAAACACCTTCTGAGATCAGGGCGCTTGGTGGCGCAATATTTGCTGATTTTCGTTATGGTACTGTCTTTGTGTATCATAACGGTGCGGAAGCTTACTATGGTTCCAGGGGTTTCCGTGGCTCGTTAAGGGTGTGAACAGTTGGTTAAGAAGTTTGAACCCCTGTTGTATTAATGCAACAGGGGTTTGCTATTGTATTGGAATAGTATCTTAAGTTATATATCTGACACTTATATAAATTGACCCGCTGGTGAGCACATTTTTAAAGCATCCATTAATGAGTCAGCTCTGTGCTTTTTTGCCGATTGACAATATTTAGTCAATATGGTAATTTGAAATCAACAACATAACAAGCGTTATGTTTTTCGAATTGTGAAAACGCTTGTAAATACCAGGGGGTGAAGGCGGGATGAACACATTTAAAGTACTGGAGATCAAGCAGAGCGTCTTTGAGGATAACGACAGGCAGGCAATGCTGCTGCGGGAAGGTCTGAAGAAGCAGAAGACATTTTTGCTCAATTTGATGTCATCTCCGGGATCTGGTAAAACAACTACTGTGTTGCAGACAATAGCAGCTTTGAAGGCTGAAATGCAGATCGGAGTGCTGGAGGCGGACATCGATTCGGATGTAGATGCACAATTGGTTGCTAAGGCTGGCGCAAAGGTCATCCAGCTGCATACCGGAGGCATGTGTCATCTGGATGCGGAGATGACCAAACAGGGTTTGGAGGGACTTTCCACAGAGGGAATGGATCTGGTTATACTGGAGAATGTAGGTAATCTTGTCTGTCCTGCTGAATTTGATACGGGAGCATCGAAAAGTGCCATGATATTAAGCATTCCGGAGGGGGATGACAAGCCGCTAAAATACCCTTTGATGTTTTCTATTGTAGATGTTTTGTTGGTGAATAAGGTAGATGCAATGGACTATTTTGACTTTGACATGCAAGCAGTAAAGGAGCGGGTGA
>CAZNMO010000308.1:0-4104 GCA_964574195.1 uncultured Clostridiaceae bacterium
AAGGCTTAAGGAAGTAAAAAACACTGTTAGGCTGCTGGTATTCGATACACCGGATTTTGCGGAAGAGCCCATAAAGACTGAATTGATAACTGATGCGGAAAGCTTGAATATGATCAATGAGGGTAAGTTTATAAAAAGTATCACCTTGGGCGAAGCAGAGCTGCAGGGGATACTGGATGAAAACGGTGAGCTTCCTGAAGGCGGAGCAATGATATTCTTTAGGGTCGTACTTGAGGAAATGGGCTCGGCAATAGCTGATGCGGATATCTCCAATGATTCTGACTATACAAGGATATACAGCCTGCTGGAAAAGAACAAAAGGCCCGTATCTATTCAAACTTCAATGGAAGCGGAGTCGGGGCACACAATTGTCCAGATAGCTGCCTTGAATAATTCCATGAATGAAATAAAAAGAGGAAATTTCACCGTGATACTGAGAGACAGTAACGGCAATGTGGTTGATACAAAGCAGTCCTATGATGCTACGGCGGTCGGAAATGGACTTGTCACCATAGGCGGTGAGGAGACCTGTGAAGCAGCCTTCAGTTTCAGCAAGGCAGGCGCATCCAGTGAAGTGATATATTCTACTGTATCCGATGGGAGCAATCTGCTTGCGGATCTGAAATTCACCGGTGTTCCTTTGGACTTTAAAACAAATACCTACACATATAGTATTAATGTAAAGAATTTGAATACGACAGTCATCTCCGCTGTGGCTGAGAACCCGGCTTCCATAGTCAGCATATACAGGAACGGCATGGAAGTATCCTCAACGGCTCCCTGCTCACTGACTTACGGAAGCAATAACTTCAGGATTGTTGTGAAGACAGGCTTACAGGCTGTAGTTTATACGATAGGCATTAATAAAACCGGGAATGGTTACATTGTCCCTGTTGAGCATGATGACGATGATAATGACAGAGGCGGAAATAGTTACAACAGTTTACCAGGTAACATCCCGGGCAGTGATCCAACACCAGAAGGGGATAATTCGCCGGACCCTGAGTATGAGAATCCCTTTAAGGATGTATTGGAAACAGAATGGTATTATTCAGCAATAAGCTTTGTATGCCAGAGAGGTCTAATGCTTGGCACTGATGATGAAGTATTCAGCCCAAACGCCATAGCTGACAGGGGAATGATCGTTACGATGCTCCACAGGCTGGCCAAAGAGCCACAGGTAAAGGGTGAAACCGGTTTTTCAGATGTCGGGAGCAATTCGTATTTCTCAAGGGCTGTAGCCTGGGCTTATGATAACGGTTTGGTAATGGGAATTGGCAATAACTTGTTTGCTCCGGACAGCGGCATGACCCGTGAACAGCTTATAACAGTCTTGTACCGCTATGCTGTGCTAGCGGGGCAGGATACCGGCGTTAGGGGAGATGTTTCCGGTTATAAAGACAGTGGGGAAATATCCGGCTATGCAATTGATGCGATGCAGTGGGCAATAGGTGCAGGGCTGATAAAGGGCAGGAGCAGCTCCGAAATAGTGCCGAAAGGCTATATTACAAGGGCTGAGTTGGCAACTGTTTTACAGAGGTTCATAACAATGAAGTAGTATGTTTTTCTTATCCATATGCCGATTAATTAATAATTATAGCAAAGCAGCGGGACGGTATTTTTGCTTCACAAGCAAGAAGAACCGTCCCCGCTGCTTCTTGGTGCGCCTAGATCACAGGCACACAGATCTCACATTGGTGATTGTTTACCAGCTGGACTTTATACCTCTCCATTATCGGCCTTGTTACATCAAACTGATAGCCCTGTTTTGACAATTCCGGGAAAATATCAGCCCACGCCTGCCGGACTGCATCTGCAGTATGCTCAATTCTGAAAACCGCATACTTACCTCCAGCAATATTTCCTTCCAGTACACCTTTGCCGGTCAGTGGATAGTCTTGCGAAACAACGATGCAGGTATCATAACGGCAAGCTTCAGCCTTGGTAGTTTTGGGATCATCCTGAGCGATCCCCAGTATCATTGTTTCATCATCAAACAGGTGGTTAAGCCTTGCCCAGTCTTTCAGGTCCTCCATAGTCTGTATATTACTGATTCCATAAGGGCCGGTTTTCCTGATAAAAGCCATCCGGTATGCCGGCATCTGTTCAAGCATAATATCCATGAATATTTCCTCCTTTAAATAGCAATACGATACATCACTACAAGAGTACTATGCTTTAAAATGGAAATCAAAGTAATTTTTAAAATTGTTGAGTTCTGATTTTATCAATACAACTCACTTTGTTCCAATTGCTTCGCGGGTATAATAGTACAATATTGGAGATAATTTATATATTGGTTTTTTTTCATTAACAAGGAATTTTCTATCAAAATTTTACAGAGGCAGAAAGTGATAGTGAATTGAACGATCAAAATGAAATCAAAGGCTTGGATAAATCACTAGATTATAATATAGCTTTGATCAAGGATATTTTCAAGGATGATGAAACCTTGATAGTAAGAGAACTGCAAAGCAAATGGTTAGAAACTGCAAAATTCTGTGTTGTCTATATCGATGGAATGGTCAATATGGAATTGATCAACGAGAATATCATCAAGCCAGTTCTTAATAACGATTTATCAAAAGATATTAATAGTGATGATTTGTTGGCAGAATTGCAGATGAAGATCATCATTTCAAGTGATGTGACTCTGGAAACTGATATCAATAAAATGGTTGGCTCGATAGCTTATGGCGATACGCTTTTTCTTGCGGAAGGATATGAGGATGCGTTAATTATAAGCTCAAAGGGCTGGAAGACAAGATCGATTAGTGAGCCGGAATCTGCCAGGGTCGTTCGTGGACCCAGGGAAGGCTTTACAGAATCCATAGTGATCAATTTATCATTGGTACGACGTAAAATAACAAGCTCCGATCTAAAATTCAAATTTAAGGAGATTGGAGAGCGAACGCATACAAAGACCTGCATTTGTTACATTGAAGGCTTGGCTTTGGAGGGTATACTCAGTGAGCTGGAGCAGCGTCTGGATAAAATAAAAATTGACGGTATTATTGATTCCGGATATATACAAGAACTGATCAAAGATGCGCCATATTCAACTTTTGAGACAGTAGGGTCAAGTGAAAGGCCAGATGTAATTGCAGCCAAGCTCCTTGAGGGCAGGGTCGCCCTGTTTGTTGATGGAAGTCCCTTTGTATTAACAGTTCCATTTCTGGTTGTTGAGAATTTCCAGGCAAATGAGGACTATTACAATAATTATATATTAGGTAGCTTGAATCGCATTATCAGAGGATTTACTGCAGTAACTTCTGCTGCTATACCCGCTATTTTTCTAGCACTAGTCACATACCACCAGGAAATGCTGCCAACACCCCTTCTCCTGAGTATATCTGCTTCCAGGCAGGGTGTTCCATTTCCGACGTCGGTATCGTTATTTATGATGCTATTCATATTTGATATCTTAAGGGAGGTCGGTACCAGAATGCCGGCGCCGATTGGTCAGGCAGTGAACATAGTAGGTACCCTTGTACTTGGTCAGGCTGCAGTTGATGCAAGGCTTGTTAGTTCTCCAGTCATAATAGTAACTGCCCTGACAGGAATCACTACCTTGATCAATATGCCTTTTTTAGGTTCAACTATCATCTGGAGGAATCTTCTTCTATTGGGATCTTCATTATTAGGGATTTATGGATTCTTCATGGTTCTTATAGTTCTATACATGTACCTTTTTAGTATCAGATCCTTTGGTGTACCTTATATGATGAATGTTACCAGGGCAAAAAACAAGGATGGACAGGATGCATGGATCCGTGCACCATGGTGGAGCATGACATCAAGGCCGAAAATCCTTGGGAAGAAGGATTTAACCAGGCAGGCTCATGAAAATGGCAAGGAGCGCTAGAATACATGATAAAAATAAAAACTATCATACTTTTCCTTATAATTTTGATGAGCACAATATTCACTGCAGGATGCTGGAATTACAGGGAAGTGGATAAAATGGCAATTGTTGCTGGTGTTGCTGTTGATAAAGGGGCAAATGATAACTATATAGTAACTGCTGAAATTCTTCATATAAGTGGTGGGAGAGATTCAAAAATAGAGTCGGAGACTATTACAATGGAAGGGAAAACGATATTT
>CAZNMO010000309.1:0-4072 GCA_964574195.1 uncultured Clostridiaceae bacterium
ATGAGGTTCTGAGTACTAGAATCTCGATGATTAATCCAGTCTCCAAACTCATCCATGAATACTTCTTCAAAGTTAATTATATTTCGATTGAAAATACTTTTCGCCTTAGACAGCTGTTCCTTCTTTTTACTTAGTTTTAAATCATCACCAATATCAGCATAAAAAATTCTGCCTATGGCTTCATAATCTTGCTTTTTTACTAATATAGATATTGCCACCCCTGTCATACTTCCCGAGTCAAAAATATTTTCTCCCTCTTTTGCTAGTCCTTTGCTTAACATATTTTTTCTAATGTCTCCACGTAAATTAAGTACATATAAAGAGGAAAACTCTTGAAGAAGTACCTTACGTACGCCATTCATGACAGGTTTGTCGACGAATCCATTGCCTGAGATAAAACCAATGACACCATTATCACTAACTCTGTCGCTAGCCCATCTTAGTGCTTTAATATATGAATCGTACAATGAGTTTTTAAGGCTACCTGTGGACTCCATTGCATATGTATCTTTGATACGACCTTCTAAAAAAGGGTATTTTATATTGGCATTATTATCATTTGCCGAATCTTGCCCTGCTGAATATGGAGGATTACCAATAATCACCTGTATATCGAGCGACTTCTGACGTTTACGACGTGCACTATTATCCACAAGCACTTGATCAACCAGATCTTCCTTTTCATACATTTGAAAAGTATCAGTTAAACAAATCCCTTCAAACGGCGTGTACTCATCTATGATCTCGCTATGATACACGGCTTCAATATTAATCGCCGCAATGTAGTAGGCAAGTAATACCAGCTCATTGGCGTGTATCTCGTTCTTGTATTTGTAGCTTAGTTTCTTCGGTGGAATCAAACCACTTTGCAGCAATCTCGAAATGAACGTCCCTGTACCTGTGAATGGGTCAAGTACATGCACACCTTCATCAGCAAAGCTCTTGCCAAACTCTTGCTTGAGCACATCGTTGACGCTGTGAAGAATGAAGTCCACCACTTCAACAGGCGTATAGACGATGCCTAAACGCTCTTTCATTCTAGGAAATGCTTTAGCAAAGAAGTTATCGTAAAGTTCTAGGATTAGCTTTTGTTTACCTGAAGCTTCGGTAATTCCAGAAGCCTTAAATCTAACACTCTCATAGAAACTTTCTAAAGCTTTTGTTTCACTGTCAATGTGGTATTGATCTAATACATCAAGTACTTTTTGCATTGCCATTGCCATAGGATTTCGTGAGGCAAAGCTATATTCATCAAATAAAGCATCGAAAACAGGTTTAGTAATAAGGTGCTGAGCCAACATTTCAATAATTTCAGCATCCGATACTGCATTGTTTAAATCATCACGGATTTCATTCGCAAACTCTTCAAAAACTTTACGCTCTTTTTCGCAGTCAGGGCGCTCAAGAATATTCGTTATAAGTCTAATATGTGTTTCAGCAATTTTAATAATTTCATTTGTCCATTGCTCCCAATACTGGCGATTTCCCACCTTCTTAACCACTTTGGCAACAATCGCGCGCTCAATCTCACCCGATTCAAAACTAAAAGAGTGTTGAGTATCTTCTATTTCGTATTTCTTAGGCTTTTTGCCTACCGTACCGATAGTTGTTCCGCCTTTACCCGCCGCTTTCTTCTTCGCTTTTGCCGTAACTTTGTCAGTAATCGCAATGACTTCCATCTTCGAGCGATCAATACCTGTTAAGTCCATTTTATTGATCATGGCATCAAAGCGGTCATCATGCGAACGCAGTGCATTCAGCACTTGCCAAACCACCTTGTAAGTTTGGTTGTCATCAAGGGCTTTATTCGGATCGACATTCGGTGGAATCACGACTGGCAAAATCACATAGCCGCGCTTTTTACCTTCAGCAAGACGCATAACACGACCTACTGATTGCACCACATCTACTTGTGAATTACGAGGGGTCAAAAACAGCACTGCATCAAGCGCAGGTACGTCTACACCTTCAGATAAACAGCGCACATTACTCAATACGCGGCAAATAGGATGCTCTACACCATCTTTATCATGCTGTGGCTCAGGTGTAGCTTTCAACCAATTGAGCTTTTGCTCCTTTTGATCTGCACCCATACCACCGTCGACATGCTGTGCTTCGCAGATCAGGCGATGCGAAATTTCATTACCTTCTTTAACTTCAGCATCTTGATAGGCTTCTACAACCGTCTGAAAAATATTGGCAATACGAGTAGAACTGACTTGGTGCTTTCTCGCTTTTTCCGACTGGTCAATCACCTGACAGAATGCCAATGCACGCTGCATTGGGTTCGTGTCTTCCTCGACATCGGCATGGATGCCTTGCTTAGACAATGCCTTCCAACAACCGACAATCCGCGCTGCGTCATCTACGACAATTTCACTGTTCTCAGTGATGGTGCTGCCGATCTTATTAATGATCGTGTCAGAATCTACTGTTAATACAATAACCTTGTAATCGACCAACAAGCCACGTTTAACCGCTTCTGAGAAGTTGATGGTATACAGCGTTTCACCAAACAACTTTTCATTGTCCATTGAAAACAGCGTGTAATCCGTCGCGTTGTTCTTCACCTCATCAGAGAAGATACGTGGAGTCGCCGTCATGTATAGACGTTTCTTGCCCAAGATGAAGCCGCCATCGTGAATCTTCACAAAGTTTGAGTCATCTTCGCTGTCATGGGTCGAACCCGTGGTACGGTGGGCTTCATCACAGATAATGAGGTCAAACTCAGCCATTTGATGGTCATTTTGCGCATCAGACACCGTATTAATCGAATGATAAGTCGAAAAAACGACGGTCATGTGTGCATCATCGTGATGTTTTTCGACATTCTCAGCCAGTTTGTTCGCATCTGTTGTCGCTGGATACTGCAATTCATGCTCAAGTGTGGTGACGGCATCAATCGCCGTGGCATTTTTCTTTTTGCCCACCTCAGTATCCGAACAAACCGCATAGCTATGCAACAGCGTGGTGGACTCTTGCGTCCATTCCGTCAAGGTTTGTGACAGCAATGACAAACTCGGAACAAGAAACAACACACGCTTGCCTTTACCTGCACATGCCTCTGCAATTTTTAGACTGGTAAAGGTCTTACCTGTACCACAAGCCATAATCAGCTTGCCACGTTCTAGCTTCTGCTCATACAACCCTAGCTTAACGCTAGTAAGTGCCGCTTTTTGATGATCGCGAAGTTCTTTCTTCTTCTTAAAAATGACTTCTTTCTTTTCCGCAAATTGCGACCAATCAATCGCGCTCTGTGCCAGAGTTTCAAGGTCAATCTTAGTGACAGGTGGGTCTTGGTTTTCTAAGGTTGCCAGTGCATTCTCAGACCATGTATGTGTCGTACTAACGATGATGCGGCGCTTAAAGTAAGTCTTTGATGCCGCTGATATGAAACTATCAATGTCACCTTTAGGTATTTTGCTGTTTGCATCGTACAACTTGCACTGAATCGCATGAAATTCGCCGTCTTTGGTCGTAGCAACAAGGTCTATACCCGTGTCATTGCCCGTCAGACCTTGTGTATGTGCCCAATCTGTATATGGCTGAACGTTTGCATACAAATCCGCGTAGAATGGCTCATTTAAAAAGTATTTGATGCAAAGCTGTTCAAAATATGTGCCTTTTTCTCGTTCTGTTTTGGCAGTTGTTCTATATGTATTTATTAAATCGAAAAATGATGACATACCACGAAATCCAAAAGTATTTTTAGTTGAATGTAATGGATTCTACTGAAAGAGCGATCTAATTTCTATTTTTATAGGCGACCTTTTCCATCACATCAAAAGGAAATTTTATTATGCCGCTTTTTCAAAAAAATAATATTTTTTTATTTAGTTAAAACATAGATTTAATACCAAAATTGGCATATAAGATAATAAAAAAAATACCCCAAAAACGGCAATATGACCGCATCAATAAATAGGGTCAATGTGCAGTAATAAAAAATGCAGAAAAATGAGCCTATCGCACCGCGCTGATCTGAGCCTAGTTGATTGACAAAAGCTAATTTCATGTTTAATTTAAAAACATAAAGCAACTCGCTCTACAGGCTGTTCCCTGCACCGAGTTG
>CAZNMO010000310.1:0-1631 GCA_964574195.1 uncultured Clostridiaceae bacterium
CCGTGAGCCTCCGGAAAAGCGAACCGTCTCCGAAGAGAAGTTGTTTCTCATGTGAAGAATCGATGAGATCCACACTGCTCATCCAACCTGGGGCTACCGCACTATCACCGAGATCATCCGCTGAGACGACAATTTATGTATCAACCGGAAGAGAGTCCGCAGGATCATGCGGGATATGAGAGTCTATACAATCTATCCGAAGCCCAATTTGAGCAAGCGCTATCATTCTCAATATATCCGGCCGTATCTGTTAAGAAATCTTCCTATCATGCAGCATTAATATATTACCATTTTCATTAATAGCCTATTTTGAACTCAGCGTTATTTTTTAGCCCAATAGAGCTTTCAATATGAAACCTTGATAAAGGTATTACAATTAACAAAATGAATACGCTTCCTTCTAAATTATCGATTATTCTATTACTTAATTAGATATAAAGTTCTAACGTTAGCCGATTATTAACACCAACTGCCCTAATTGCTATAATAGGAAATTATACATTTGTTTATAAACCACTTAAAACTCCATATTTTTCGTAGTGCTCTTTATAATTACAAATAAAAAATCCTTTAAATTCCTCACCCTGATAGTTTCGTGATAAACATATTGAGGTATTTAATGGTTCACGATAAAAGCTTACATAGGCTTCAATTAGCTGGTCATGTCCATGAATAACAACAAAATGTGATTTTGATTTTACTTCTCTATTTACCCACTCCACTAACCACTGAGGCATAGATCGATTAATGCTATAATCAAATAGCTTTCTCCCATCAACGATTGCTTGTCGGATCTCATCAAATTGCTTATTTCTAACATAATCAGCACTCTTCAAACAAGCTAAAACATTAAAAGCAGTCTTAGCATAGATGAATCCGAAACTATCATCTAATGCTTTTGGTAAAATCATATTATAATGATAAACTGCCTTAGTTGTGAGGAGGGCCGGAATGGATCCTGGTAGCGGTTCCCTCTCTAGCACTTTAAAAAATTTTAAGACAAATTTATCTGTAAGAGAAGTGTTCACATACCAAATGTAGTTATGGTACCCTAACAGAAAATATTTGTCCTCTCTTACTAATTCTGAACGAATAATTTTATAATCTTTTTGAGGTTCTTTATCTGACTTTTTTAAGAAAGTGTTTAGTTCATCAATAAATATCTCTGTTGTTTTTATTTCATCTGTAGAAATAGTTCCGGTTGCAACTCTTGGCCACTTGAAAGACCAGTCTGGACGAATAGGAAAAAGAATTTGTGGAATCATTTGAACTTCTCCGTAGAATAGAAAGCCCAAACGGACTGGTGCATATATAGCGTCCAGTTGGTTTTCATCAAGTAACTGGTCAGGTTGTACCTCAAACAAGCCAACCCGAGGAGATTTTACCTTCTTGACATGATCTGATCCCCGTTTTCCAGGGCCATTATTGTTCCGATTTATAGACAAAAATGTCTCCCGTAAGGCAATTGCCTCACGTTTTGAAAACAGACGATTAGCTGCGTCTGACACAGTACCCTTTGGAAGTTTCTTCATCCCTCCTAATCCGGCTGGAATAATGTGTTCAGATCCACTATATGTAAGGGTTTCTCTTGAATTTATTAAATAGATGCAGTTTCCCACCGTCATACAGTA
>CAZNMO010000310.1:1641-4065 GCA_964574195.1 uncultured Clostridiaceae bacterium
GCGTTTTTTTGTCTGATAATCATACGTTGTCAGCTAGCCTAATCTTGGCTTGATATTTTTATCGTGCAAGCTTCATAAAAACATTTGACCTAATAAAGTTTCTTTTTCATAAGCCTTACTAACTTTCAAAATACTTATCAGTTTATTGGAGTGGTTTATTGGAATAAACTTTATAACATAATTAATTTAACATGGTTTAATAGTGTAACCATACAATGCAAATGTTCATAATATAGCGTTTGGCCACAGCACTTTTTAAATTTTTTACCACTACCACATGAGCATAATTCATTAGGACCAACAATCTTTATATCCTCTCTCTTTCTATATTCCTTTCGTGTTTTCATATTGAACATTTGTAGGAATGGTATATCAAGTGAGAGAAACTCATTCAACATTTTAAATTTTTCAGTTTCAGAACGCGTATCATCCGCTAATTCGATCACACATCTTTTATCTAAAGGATGACTTACCAAACTTACCGCTTGAAATGTTATGATATTATCAATTATTTCAACAGCCATATCTCCCCAATACAGTTCTCCTTTAATATGCGGGCATTCAAGGCTTTGCATTGGTAATCCGCATATGCTACAGTGAGATTTATTTATAACAAATTCACTACTTCCAAATACTTTATATGGGTATAACTCTTCATATCTTGTCAGCAGTTCCACTATAGTCGGTATTTCGTATCTATTTTCAACCGGAACAAACTTTCCAATACATATTGCTATATCAAAACAATCCTGTAATATGTCCCAAGAACGTTTGTATTGATAACTTTTTATAGTTTCAAAATAAGAGGCCAACTTACAAAATAACTCTAAATATAATTTAACAACATATTGAGCATTGGCCATTTTTTCATTATTGAATTTGATCGCATTACCTTTAATTTCTTCCAAATATACTTTGCCTTGCTCAATTTCAAAGAAAGGATCGGAGAAGTCATTATTATTTAATCTCTTTTTCTTGCTATTTATCAAGTCAATTATTTCTTTAACATTAGTAGAATCGCTACTTTCAAAAAAATATTTTAGCATAGCTAACCTCACAACTTATTAATATCAATCTTTTCAAATGTTTCTTTAAAAGTCTTAGCATCGCCGTCATAATGTAATTCTTTCAACTGATCTCCACTCTTTACCACAAATGACACTTTTACCGAAACATCCTCGTGTTCTCTTCCTTTCATTTTTTCATATATATAATTTGTTACCAAGCCGATGGCAGTTGGTAAGATAATGTAGGATGCTATCCAAATAATCGGCATCCATATATCAAATGAATGTAACGCCCTTATAGGTATTCCATTCTCATTAGCCAAAATATCCGTTTTCAATTTTTGATTATTCTTTCTACAGTATTTTATAAAATTAACTGATTCCTGCGCAAAATAAAATTCATTTATATTGTATTTTTGCGGTAATACAACAATATCCGAAATATCTAGTATTTTTTTCACTTCATCTGTTATATTAGATGCATGAAAATATTCTTCAAAAGGATAATTTTTATTTTTCGTCTCCATTTCATTCATGTTATTTAATCTCCTATGCGTCCGAACTCCCCATAATTGCTACATTGAGGAATTCCTTTTTTATAACTCCTTCACCTTTTCAAACGTATCCCACGATACAATCGCAGCATGGTTATTCTTATACAAATATCTCTCCCGCTGCGCCGTATTCTTCTTCTGCTTACCTGTGAAGAAATCCTCCACATATGTTTTCTGAAGCATCACCGCCCCGGCATATTTTTCATTGCGCAGTATTTTCCGAATACACTCCCTGCTCCAGACAGGCTTTCCTGTCGGTGAAGGAATTTTCTTTTTTCCTAGTTCTGATGAAATTGTCCCTAGACTATATCCCTGCAGGCGCAAATCAAAGATCATGCGGACTCCTTTTGCCTCCTTGGATACGATTACAAGAGTCTGCTTTGCTTCGTCATATCGATACCCATAACAGGCAAAATTCTGATATCCCGAGATGCCCGCCCTGAATCCTTCTTTAATCCCCCAGCTGATATCATGGCTTTTGTTCTCGCTCTCATTCTGTGCCAATGCGCAGTAGATTTCAATTACATGTTGCGCGGTAGGATTAAGCAGATGAATATTCTCCTGTTCAAAGTAAACATCCACACTCCGGCTGCGAAGCTCCCTTAATGCTCGAATGGTTTCCAAGGAATTCCTTCCAAAGCGGCTAATAGATTTTGTAAGGATCAAATCCACCTTACCGGCCCGGCATTTTGTCATGAGCTTTCTAAAAGCCGGCCGCTGCTTTGTATTCCTGCCTGTCGCAGTTTCTGCAAACACCCCAGCGTTTTTCCCAAACGGAAAATCTGCAATTTTTGCGGTATAGTATTGAACCTGCGTTTCAAGGCTTGATGCCTGTTCTTCTGAGGGGCTGCTGACTCGGCAGT
>CAZNMO010000311.1:0-4019 GCA_964574195.1 uncultured Clostridiaceae bacterium
AGAGCATGCGGGGATAATGAACAAAAATGGAATACTGCGCTGCGGAGATTATTTCGGCTATTTCAGGGATAATGACCTGAAGGGTGTTATAGCCTTTTACAATCTGGGAAATTGTTTTCCTCATTTCGAGTCCTTTGAAGCAGTTCCATATTTTTCACAGCTGATGCTTATCAGAAGATTTAGTATGTTGCTTGGAACAGAGCGGATCATCAGGCCGCTCTATGATGCAACAAAGCATGGCAAATATATACGAGGATTTGAGGAATGCAGTTATTATGTCGATTTTGAACCGGCAGTATTTAAACTGGATGGCTCCGAATTTATCGATGTTTCAGAAAGCAGTCCCATAGAGCTGCTAAGCTTTGTCAGGGACGCCTATCTGAGAGGCTTTGATGCGGAGCGTACCCTGGAGGGCACTAAACTGCTTCTGTCCCAGAAGGGCGAAGAAGAAGAATTCATAGTTATGAAAATTGATGGAAAGCCGGTTTCACAAGCCTGTATTCAGGCTGTAACTCCAAATACCAACCAGATCGGGGCGGTATATACCTTAGAGGAAGAGCGGGGAAAGGGCTATGGCAAGGCTGTGGTATCTGAACTCTGCCAGCGGATAAGAACAAGGGGCAAACTTCCTACTCTTATCGTAAATAAGCAGAATACCCCGGCACTCTGTGCATACAAGGCTCTTGGTTTTGAGGAGCGGGGAGATTATATTATCATAAGATATTATGCTTGATGGAATTATGAAATAATTGCGGCGGATAAACATTAATGTAGATTATTTCCGCCGCAAAGAAAATCAATGAAACACAAATCTGTTTCAGCGAAGCTTAAACAGATTTTGTATAAACAGGAGGAAAACACTATAAATGTGGATCGATAAGCTGGAGAGAAAATGGGGGAGATTTGCTATCAGGAATCTGATGGCTTATATTGTTGGAATTACAGGTATAGTATATGCTTTATCCTATTTTGACCGGAGCGGGTTTGTCATTGGCAAGCTAATGCTTATACCTCAACTGGTGTTCAAAGGAGAGGTATGGAGACTGGTCACCTATATTTTTATACCGCCCGCATCATCACCTATATGGATATTATTCGTACTGTATTTCTATTATATGATCGGGACCACGCTGGAGCATGAATGGGGCAGCTTCAAGTTTAACATGTTCTACCTCATTGGTATGCTGGGCACCACTGCGGCAGCTTTTATAACAGGCTTCGGAGCCACGGCGCTTTACCTGAACCTGTCGCTTTTTCTGGCATTTGCCAGGATATATCCTGATTATGAACTGCTGTTATTTTTCATACTGCCGGTCAAAATAAAATACCTGGCAATGCTAGATTGGGTATTCATTGCATTCACAGTTCTTTTTGGCGACATGTCATCGAAGTTGGTTGCAGTGGTATCCATACTTAACTATTTCCTGTTTTTCGGGAGGGAAATAATCAGCAGCAGCAAGAGCAGCAGACAGGTGTACAACAACAGGAAAAGGTTCAGAACAGAGCTTCCCAGGGATTTTACAATACACAGGTGCACCATATGCGGCAAGACAGAAAAGAGTGATCCAAGCATGGATTTTCGATATTGCCCTGAATGTGAAGGAGATTATGAATATTGCATGGAGCATGTGAGGAATCATGAGCATATAAAAAAGGCTCCCAATTAAAGCTCTGAAGCATGAGGGAAAATTTCTGAAAACAAAACATATTAGAGATAAAAAAATAAAGCAAATTTGCTTTATTTTTTTATTTGAAGATATTCGTCGATTATTTTTTCTGCCAGGCTCTTTTGGATACTGGCAGTTACCACCAGCATAAGCACAGTCAGCAGCACTCTTGTTGTCTCTTTGGATTCCTCGGGAAAACTGTCCATCATGGAATCAATAAGCTGAAGCTTATCAGTCAGCTTATCCTTGAGGTCGCTTGAGCTTTCCGCCTTCACCTGCAGGAAGGAATTATACAGATTGCCCAGGTATTCCATATCATCCTGGGAGGAATTCATGTTTTTGAATAACGGTGTGAAAAGCAGGCTGATATCGTTGATGGACAAGATCTGCTTCAGATAATATATAAGAATCAGGAGTATCATATGTTGCCTGTTATACCTTTTATTCTTTGAGGGCAACAATATTTTTGATTTTGTGTAGTTGTTGATCATTGTCTTTGTCAGTATCTTATCCTTCAAGGTCCTTTTGTGGTACCTGAGCTTGCTGTCCATAAAAGTCGTGACCTGGTCCATGTAGAGCTCTATATCAGGAATATCCGATATGCTGATATCGCCACCCTGAGCAAGCTCCTCGATTATTTTAAATATTGAATCCTTATTGAAATCCAAAATTATCACCTCATTCCGGTTTTCCCCGTCAAGGCACAATATGGATACTTGCTCCTTATCGATGCCGTACCGAGGTCTTGTCTACATTATAGTATACCATACTCTTCCAAAACATATAATTGTCATGAAAGAACTTAAGTTAGAAAATGAACTGGAATATATCATAAAAAAATGTTCAAAATATATATTGAATATATATGTACGTTAGTATACAATATAAACATAATGACACGTAGTTATTAAAACTATGTGGGTGGAAATGTAAAACTTATGAGTTAATACCAAATTGCTTATCTATAATAAAGGAGTGAGACAATGAGTATAAAAGTGAAAGATCCTGTTAGCGGCTTTTCACACCTTTTCGGAGCGGTTTTATCGGCTGTAGGCCTGGTTTTTCTGGTTCGTTATGCAGTTACAGACGGAACTGTATGGCACATAGTATCCTTTTCTATTTTCGGTGCGAGCCTTATACTTCTATATACTGCAAGCAGCATCTATCATCTGCTTGTGGTCTCGGAGAAAAGCTCACTGATATTGCGAAAGATCGACCATATGATGATATATGTATTAATAGCAGGTACATATACACCTGTATGCCTTATCCCCTTAAGAGGGAGCTGGGGCTGGAGCATATTGATAAGCATATGGGGAATAGCAATGACCGGCATTGTACTGAAACTGCTCTGGTTCAATGCTCCAAGATGGCTATATACTCTTTTCTATCTAATAATGGGCTGGCTTATTGTGATCGCATTTGTACCGCTGCTCAGAACGATGCCCCCCGCAGCAATTTGGTGGCTGGTGGCAGGAGGGTTGCTCTATACGATAGGCGCAGTAATATACGGAACAAAATGGCCGCGGCTGAAATCCAAGGTATTCGGATTTCATGAGGTGTTTCATTTGTTTGTTCTTTACGGCAGCTTCTGTCACTTCTGGATGATGTTTAAATATGTATTGTACCTCTAAATATAAAAGCATAGACCCTGATATAGGCATCATTAATTATGGTCGCCGGTATCAGGGCGTTATTTTTTGATTTGATTCAAGCAAAATGAGCACTTTAGACCTGATGTGGATAATACTTAAATTTTCCTTCATATTATAAGGCCCGTCAGGAACTATAATTATAATTACATAATATAAAGCTAATAGGAGAAACTTAAAGCTAGCTGATTATATCAATTTTTAAACCTGTAATATCAAATGCAGATATACTTTACTCTCAGGCTAGTATGTGATATATTTTTTTATGTTCCCGCTTATGAAGACAAATGAGACATACTTCCAGTTGACTCTGGAGGCGGGGCATGATAAGATGTAATTCCTGCCTCAGAAACGAGGTGGAGAACAGACAGCATGGATGAAACTTCCAGTTGACACTGAGAAGCGGACATGATAAACTAAGATTCCTGCGTTGGACATGACGCAGAAAACAGACAGGACAGAGACGACATAATTACCACAAAAAACCGACAAAAACGGTCTTGACACTTAGAAAGTGATGTGGTAACATAGTAAAGGTCGGCGGCAGAATCGCCGGCAAGATTAACCAAAAATTTTGATCCTTGAAAACTAAACAGTGTAAAATGATAACCAAATGAAAGTTTGAAGCGCAGAGTGATCTGCGCGGAAAACAGTCAGAATTCTTTTGAGTTAGGGCAAACAATTAGTTAGTATTCACTTA
>CAZNMO010000312.1:0-4015 GCA_964574195.1 uncultured Clostridiaceae bacterium
ATGCTTCACAAATCAGCTGCATATCACCGTACTCGATACCATTGTGCACCATTTTTACGAAATGTCCGGCACCATCGTCACCGACCCAGTCACAGCAGGGAGTTCCATCATCAACCTTTGCAGCTATAGCCTGGAATAAAGGTTTAACAATAGGCCATGCAGCTGCTGAACCTCCGGGCATTATGCTGGGGCCATTAAGTGCGCCTTCCTCTCCTCCGGATACACCGGTTCCTATGTATAGAAGGCCGCGCTCTTCTACATACTTTGTGCGTCTAATTGTATCGGAGAAATGTGAGTTTCCTCCGTCTATAATAATGTCGCCCTTCTCAAGGTGAGGTATAAGCAATTCGATAAAGTCATCCACCGGTTTGCCTGCTTTTACCATAAGCATGATTTTTCGAGGTGTTTTCAAGCTGGAGATAAACTCCTCAATGGAGAATGTTCCAATAATATTCTTGTCCTTTGCCCTTCCTTCAATAAAGCTTTTTACCTTCTCTGTGCTTCTGTTGAATACGGCAGCACTAAAGCCTTTGCTTTCCATATTCATTACAAGATTTTCACCCATTACCGCTAAGCCTATCAGGCCTATATCTGCTTTATTCATAAAGTAATATCCCTCCTCAAAAGCTAGACCTATATGTTTTGTGATATATAATGCTTATACAAAAGGGAAAATCTAAAGCATATGTATAAAATAAACGCTCTAGATTTATATTAGCTCTTTGGAATTTCAGAGTTTTACCCTCTGCTATATTAGTAAAGTAAAATGGCTTTTCCGGAATACTTCTCAACAAGGTGCTTGTTATATTCATCGCCGCCGGGCATATTGCCGCTTCTGAAGATAGGAGGCGTATACCCTTTGGATACCAGATACTTGCAGGTCTCCATAACCAGGTAATTAACAGCAAAAACATTACAGAATGTGGATGTCGGACCGACATTCTGTTCACAGCCCTCGATTGAGAGAATTGCATCGCCATATGGCAGATGGTTATTGATAAAGATATCAACAGACTGATATAAATTTGCACCTGATGGATGGCGTGAAGGATGATCCTTCGGAATCTGGTTTGCAAATGATGTTGAAGTAATTGCAACGGTTGTTACACCTTTTTTCTTTGCCTCGAGGGCGCAGTCAATTGTCATGGCGTTGATTCCGTAGGCATTAACGATAATAAGAACCTCATTGGGAGTTTTTCCTACCCCATAGGAGTTCAGTACAGCAGTCGCATAACCGGGAATTCTCTCAACCTTCATTGATCGGAAGCCGCCATGGCTGAGATTGGTTCCAGGATCTAAAATTGCGTTGATACAGGCAAATCCACCTGCACGAGAAAACATCTCTTCTACTGCCATATTGGAATGGCCTCCGGGGCCGATAACATGGATTACCTGATCCCTCATTATGGAATCACCAATAACGGCAGCGGCTTTTTTTATTGTCTCATCCTCCGATATTATTTCATCCAATACGGAGGTTATTATATTTTTATATTCTTGAGCTTCCTTATTCATTTATATATACCCCTTTCAATGTAAATAGTTAATTGGGAAAATATTCATCATCACTTAACTTGTCAGGAATACTATACAGCTGCATGAAAAAAGAACAGTTTGATATAGCTGCATTCGGTATCCCTCTTGATTGAATGGTAAAGGCCTGGCGGAACGATAAAACACATACCGGGATAAAGCGGAAATTCACTTTCCCCTACCAGGGCTTTGCCTGTGCCCTCCAATACATAGAATCCCTCTTGGTCTTCATGGACACCACCCTGTATGTATTCCAGCTGGGTGTACATAAGCAGACCGGTCCTGCAGCCTGCCTGGCAGCCGTTTTCTGCAGCCAGCAGCGGCACATAGTCATACTCTTCGAATCTAATGGGGCTTATGTCAGCCTGGCTAACAAATATCTGCATATAAACCTCCTGCATAAAAAAATATCCGGTTTTGGGTTTGTTTAAAATAGACTGTCCGCAAACAAGTCCTTCTCTTTATGCTCTCCCTTAAGCTGGCTGATAAGCCGGGGAATCATGAAAATTGCTGAGAGTATTGCAAATACAGGCAGTGCAGAATACGCCCACACAAGTGAAACCTGGGTGCTGGGGAAAACCAGTTCTTTCTTGGTAATAGTAGTTTGCAGCCCTGTATAGAAAAGCATGAGGAAAAATGCGATACTGATGAGTGTAATACTAACGGCCAAGGCTCTTCTGAATTTTGACGGCAGTTTCTCACACAGATATTCCATAAACAGGTGCTCTCTGTGGTAAACACCTGCCGCTATACTCAGGCAAATCATCCAGACTACACAGATAACACTGAAATCTGATACCCAGAGAAAAGAATGATTTAAAAAGGACCTGGCGAATATTTCCAGCATGTTTATAACAAAAATGATAAAAAACAGGAGGCCTGAAACAGTCAGCAGTACTTCGGCTATTTTATCCAATACTTTCTTCATAACATCAACCTCCAAAAACTAAGTTAGGTATATAAGTAACTGTCCAGGGAACATACGTAATAATCAGTAGCGCTATCAGCAATGCACCTACATAGGGCAGACTTGCTTTAGCCATAACCTCAAAGGGCAGCCCCGAAAGCTTTGCTTCTATAAAGAGCAGCCCACCGACAGGCGGTGTCAGCAGCCCTATCATAAGATTGCTTATCATAACCATGCCAAAATGTGTGGGGTCTATGCCCAAACTAGTGGCAATAGGCAGAAGTATAGGCCCAAATATCAGCATGGCAGGGGTTGCATCCATAATCATACCAATGAACAGGAAGAAAATATTTATAGCTAAAAGGAACGTAATGCTTGTCAAATTATACTTTATTACGAGGTCCGCAAGCATCTGCCCCAGTCCCTCCACTGCAATCAGGTAAGAAAAAATACCTGCTACGGCAAAGAGTGCCATTATGGTGCCGGAAAAAAGTGCGGTCTTTTTAAAAACAGCAATCAAATCCTTCAGTTTGATGGTCTTATAAACGAAAGCACCGATGAACAGCACATATGCGGTAGCCAGTATGGCAACCTCGGTGACTGTAGTTATCCCTGTAAATACGCCCACCATAATAATTATAGGCGCAAGCAGAGAGAGATAGGACTCACGAAGAACTTCCCAAAAGCCCTTCCAGGTCATTGTAGATTCACGAGGCTTTAAATCCATCTTCCGCACTTTTATTGCTATGACTACTCCCATTACAGCGGCCATTATAAGGCCCGGTATAATAGAACCTAAAAACAGTCTCCCAACGGATAAGTTGGTAATCAGTGCCAAAAACACCATTGGTATACCCGGCGGTATAATGGGCCCCAGAACTGCACCTGCGGCATTTGTGGCAGCGGAAAAGTCCTCGGGATAACCCTCCTCCTTCATTGCAGGCAGCATAATTGGAGAAATAGCTGCGGCATCGGCAGGTGCTGAGCCGGAGACAAGGGAAAATATTACATTGACAGCAATACAGGCATGGGCAAGCCCTCCTTTAATTTTGCCAATAAAGAACAAGGCAAATTTCAAAGTACGGTCAGTCATACCCGCGATATTCATCAAATCCCCTACAAGTATGAAAAATGGAATTGCCAGCAATGATATGTTAGATAGTCCATTGACCATGCTGTTTGATATCATTGTCATAGGGCCGTTGCCTGTGGTAATCAGATATACGCTTCCGGCAACTGCCATAGAAATGTAGATATCCATGCCAAGGAACATAAAGAAAAACATTACAATAAATACAATCAGTATTGCCATTCAACATCACTTCCTTACTTAGATTGGCCTTGGGGTATATTAAGTAACGGGGATACCTCTCATGTTCTGAGAGGTATACCCCTTATATTACTTAAATTACATAGTTTACTTTTTGTAATTTGCCTTGAATTCCAGTATTTTATCGATGGTACCTGTAGGCCAGAGATCACCCGCTTTATCAAATTCTTTATAAATATCGGCGCCTAGCTTATCCTGAATGGACTTTACATCAATTTCAACATAAGTCATTTTTTCATTGAGGA
>CAZNMO010000313.1:0-3976 GCA_964574195.1 uncultured Clostridiaceae bacterium
GAAGTTCCTCCATTAAATAAATATGAACATTAAAATAATCGGGGCTCAATGTGCTATAAACACCGTTAATTGCTCCTTGTGCATCGGTCTCATTTTTGAAGTAATTTACACGTGAAATAAAATTTTTGGGAACTTCTTCCAAAACATTTTCACACGAATACAATAACATTATAATTATATATAATACAATATATTTTTTCATAATTTTTTAAGATTTAGTCATTAAAAATTAAGTTTTACCCCAATTGTATACGTTTTGCTGGATGGATAAGCTGATGCATCAACTCCCTGCGCTAGTCGGGTTGATATCTCCTGCGAATCTGTTCCATACGTATTTACATCAGGATCGATTCCTGGATAATTTGTAATAGTAAGAAGGTTTGTTCCTGACAAGTAAACCTGGGCTCCGTTTAACCAATTTAATCCAATTTTCTTTGATGGTATATTATATGCAAATCTCAAAGATTTTAATCTTAAGTAACTACCATCTTCTATAAAGCGGTCGGAAATAAGAGCCTGGGATTGAGGAGATACTTTTGCATACTTTGCATTCGGATCAGGATTTTCTGCCGTCCAATAATTACCATAAAGGTCTGCAAATTGGTTCGATCCTCTTTGAAATGAATTTAAGTGTGTTGCAGCTGAAGCCCAAAGTAAATCATTTCCATAGACTCCTTCCACAATTAGGCCCAATTCAAAATTTTTATATGAGAAATTGGAATTAAATCCAAATAAAAAATCAGGATAAGGACTCCCAATAATTGTTTTATCCAGATCGGTTATGGATCCATCATTATTCCGGTCAATATACTTATAATAACCCTGCTCATTAAGCCCGTCTTCAGTAAGTCCATAAAATGCTCCAAGTGGTTCTCCAACCCTTGCTATGCTAACATTTCTTAATCCTTCTACAAATCCTGCATATATATCCTTGCCTCCAGCAAGTTCTACAACTTTATTATTATTGGTTGAAAACTGAGTGGAAATATCCCATTTGAATTCATTCCTTAAAATATCTGCAGCAAGGCTTAATTCAAATCCTGAATTCTGAATCTCTCCTATATTCTGGAGACTGGTAACAAAACCGATGGAAGGAGGCAGGGGTACAGCAGCTAAAAGATTTGATGTGTTCTTTTTGTAGTAATCAAATATAAATCTTAACCGGTTGTTTATTATGTTTAAATCGAATCCAATATCCAATTGAGCAGTTGATTCCCACTTTAGATCAGAATTTGAAAGGGCAGCGGGAACAAATCCAATGATTTCATTATTTTGATCATAAATGTTTTTGACAGAGGTAAACCTGTCTAACGATTGATAAGGTGATAATGCAGTGTTTCCTGTAATTCCGTAACTCGCCCTTACTTTTAAGGAATTGATGAATGAAATATTTTTCATAAATGCTTCATCAGATACGCGCCAGGCTATGGCACCGGAAGGAAAAATTCCCCATTTGTTATTAGCGCCAAATCGGGATGAGCCGTCAGCCCGGACACTCGCTGTAAGCATATATTTATTGTCAAATGAATAATTTGCTCTTCCAAGCCATGATGCAAGTGTCCATTCAGAGAAACCTGATGCTGGAGTGTTAATTGTTTCGGCTGCCCCAAGATTATAATTTTCAGTTGTGTTATTTGAAAAACCGCTTACTCCAATTCCAAAATTTCTGCTCATAAATGTTTGATAAGTATTACCACCAATCACATTAAGTTTATGCCTTTCTGAAAATGTTTTTGAGTAAGTCAAGACGTTTTCTAACAAAACTGAATTACTAAAACGAAATGATTGTGATCCGGAGCCTCGGTCATTTGGAAAAACAAGGGGACTGAAATTATCCCCAAATGAATTTTCGTATTCAAGGCCTATAAGCGATTTTAACGATAATCCTTTCGTGAAATTGAAATTAAGCGATGTATTACCAATGACAACATTAATTAAATTCCTATCCTTGTATGGAGGAAAATAGATGACTGGATTACTCAATTGCGCTTCACTCCAGATATAAGCTTGGCCAATTCTGACGACATTCCCATTTTCATCATAAGGAGATAATGTAGGAGGTGCAGACATTGCTCCTGAGAGAGCGCTATTTCCAAATGTACCATTATCTGCCGGAAGATTATTTATTTCACTTCGACCAAGATTGAGATTAACTGCCAAACTGATAATTTTATTGAATTCATAATCAAGATTAATCCTGAATGTGCCCTTTTTAGCACCTGTGTATTCAATAATACCTTTCTGATCATAAAAGTTACCTGACAGCGAAAACTTAGTTTTAGGTGTACTACCTGAAAAAGTTACGGTATGGTTGTTAATTGTTGAATTTCTAAAGATAAGATCCTGCCAGTTAGTACCCGGATTTTGTACATCGTCCATGTTAAAATATGGCTGCTTCCCGGAGTTTTTCATCCATTCATTGGCCACTTCTGCGTATTGTTTTGCATCCAGCATTTCATAACGGTTTGATTCAACCGCGACACCAAACATGCTATTGATCTCGATACGACTCTCTTGCCCAGTTCTACCTCTTTTTGATGTAATAATAACAACACCATTTGCTCCGCGGGCACCATAAATAGCTGTTGCGGAAGCATCTTTGAGGATATCAACAGATTCAATGTCTGATGGATTTAAGAAACTGATATCTCCTGTAACAGGGAATCCATCAACTACATATAATGGTTGATTATCACCAATCATCGAGTTACCACCCCTAATTGTAATTTCAATTCTAGCGCCAGGTTTACCTGAATTTTGCCTTACGTTAACCCCTGCTGCCTGAGATTTAAGAGCCTGTTCTAATTTATATGTTGGAACTTGTTCAAGTTCACTCGTATTTACTTGAGATACAGATCCTGTTATATCGGCTTTTTTCATTGTACCGTAACCAACCGCAACTACTTCTTCAATCCCAATAGCATCTTCAGCCAAAGTAATATTAATAGTGGTTTTGCCTGCAACCAGAATTTCTTGTGTTTTCATCCCTACAAACGAGAATTGCAAGGTTGAATTGTCAGGAACACTGGCCAAAGAGTATTTTCCGTCTCCATCTGTAATTGTTCCTGTGGATGTGCCTTTAACAACTACCGAAACTCCGGGCAGCGAGGCGCCGGAAGAGTCGGTTACTTTACCGGAAATAGATTTTTGTTGCTGTGAAATGAAATTGCTGCCGGTAGTATTTGTCGTGAGGATTATTAATCGGTCCTTCCGTTCAAATTGAATACCTGTTCCACTGAACAAAGAAGTCAGAACGTCTTCAATTTTTTTATTCTCCATGTTGATTGTGACTGTCTTTGTGACATCCACGAACTTTTCGCTGTACAGGAAATTACAGCCACTCTTATCTTCAATTTTGGATAGTACTTCTTTTAAAGTCGCCTTCTCCATATTTATACTAATTATTTGAGAGAAGGATTTATTAGCCCAAACGCTAATAGCCGAGAATGCAATAAGGAAGACAGTTAGTTTCATAATCATTAAAAGTTTTTTCAGAATAGGAATCCTCCGTTCCCATTCAAAACAGTCATTTTTTTTCATACTTTTGTTTTGTTAATGTTAAGATTGGCCCTGTTGCTGCAGGGTTAATTTTACTCACATCAGGGGAATGTTGCTGCATTTCCCTGTTTTTTTGAACTCCTCGTTTATTTCATAAGCATTACTTATTTAGTTTTATATTAGTTATTTTGCTTTTCAAATAGTATTTCCTGCTTCGAATAAGTTCCATCAGGCAATTTCTTTCGTGGAACCAATTTGTATTTAACAGGTGTGGCTTTAGTAAGTAAATCAAGAATCTGGGAAAGCGATTCATCGACAAATTTTACGGTGTAGGTATAGTCCATTATGTCATGGGATACTTTAATATCAACGTTGTACATGCGGCCAAGCCTTTCAGCAACCTCTGTAATCCCAGCATTGTCAAAAACCATAAAGCCATCTTTCCAGGCTATATATTTTTCAACGTTTCCTTTTGTGG
>CAZNMO010000314.1:0-3878 GCA_964574195.1 uncultured Clostridiaceae bacterium
AGACGCGATATAAAATCCGACCTCTCAGGATTAGCAATCCAATCATGCAGCACTTGACTTCCTTTCTGGGTTATCGCATAGACTTTCCGATCTACCGTTTTGCCATGTTCTCGTGTGGATAATTCAACAGCACCGTCCTCTACCAGTTTTTTTAACGCCCGGTATATCTGCGCCTGATCGGCAGGCCAGAAGTAGGCGGCCGAGTAATTAAAAAGCTTCTTGATGTCATAACCCGTTAAAGGCTTTATCGACAAAAAACCAAGTATTCCATGTTCAAGTGACATCTTGTTCCGCCTTTCTTATATATGATTTGTCTTATATTATATTTGCCTTGTTATAATTTGTCAATTGATGAGATGAAAAAGCTTGATGCCGCCTCACTCCTAGTACAAAATTCTTAACTTTATTATAAAAATATAAATAATAGAAAAACGTCAGCTAATCATAGCGATCAGCTGACGTATAGAATAACTTAGGTTGATTTTTTTATTATTCCCACTCAATCATATTTAGAAATTGTATTTATAATTTTCGCAAATTTCAAGGCTTTCATTGTTTTGATTATATCTAAATGAGTTTGATCTAAAGTATATTGGTTGCAAAATGGTTGCAAACTTAGTTTTCTCACATCATTCCCTTGAATATATGTAGCACGCAAAATCGCCAATATGTTTTCTTTCGTTTCCGATCTACTCCCTCCACTCAATGATATATTATCGATATTTAATATTTGAAAAAGTAACCTTGCGCACATTTTTTCCCATATTAACAAATTGAGCTATTTCAGATGTTTTTTCGACTCTTGGTCCCAAAATTATCTCTTTGTACTGCATCTTCTTTTTCATATTTATGAATGCATGGGGTACTCTATAACCTTCAGTTGTAGGTGCTAGCAAAATATCTTCATTATTAGCAAATTGTAAGACCCTAACTTCTTTCTCATGCTCATAATCACTTTCTTTAAAAAGAAAACGAACTTGATCTAAGCAATCTAATGCAACTTTCCTTATTTCATAATTATTATTTAAATAAGCAGAAAGCTTTACCAATGTGTGAGCAACATGTTCTGTTGCTTTTCTTATATTTGTACTAAGTTTATCTTTATCCCAACCACCTTCTGAATTAATGTAAAAAACTCTATATAAGCAATAATTATTTAATTCGATATTAGGGATTAAATCGTCTTTATCAATGTATTGTTTTAAATTAAAATTATTTTGTTTTTTATCAAAATTAGTACTATCCATTACATAACAGCAACCTTCTCCGTTATTTGCGTATTGAACCCACAATGGCAACTTGTTTTTCGCTAAACTAAAACTTGCAAGGTACGTATTTTTAATCGGTATTTCTATTTCCTTTTTATTTAAATCATTATTGAATATTTCAGTTATAGTATCTTCTGCCGCTATTGATACATTTTTTATTAAATTAAGAAATGTTAATCCCTCTGATGGGTCATTTACGTATGCTACACTATTTAACCTCATATATGGCTCTTCGTCATTTTCTGTTTTCTTTATCAGGTAATTTAATGATTGTAAGCTTGAATAATGGCAAAGCTCTATTACATTTTTTTCGTCATATTTCATTAATAATGTTTTTTTAATACTATTAACCCATTGATACAAGGTTATTAAATTATATCTTATTTTACCTTTTTCTTTCATCCCCTTCGTCATTCTGATTATATGATTTATAAATATTTCATCACCCATGTAAGATTCTTTTGTAATATCATGTGGAATTAATGAATCAAATAATTCAATCCATTCGGCTTCATTAAGCGTTAGCTTGCTTTTTAGTCTAAGGACTATACTTAATGACACCTTTTTATTCCTAGCAAATTTTTTAAATTCTTTAAATAACTTTTGCTTTTGTTCTGTCGCTGCATAAGCTATTAATAATTCAATAAAGTATTCTCTATAAAATAAGTCATATTTTGTACGGTTTACCAAGGTCTCCAATATATTAATTGCATCGTTAAATCTACCTTTTCTCCTATACAGATAAACCAAGTAATATAAATTTGATCTATCTTTTTTATCATAAGAAACTGCTATTTCCATATATTGAATAGCTAAGTCTATGTTATTATTTATATCATATGCTCTTGCAAGTTCACCATAATAGTCAGCGTTTGTTTTATCTTTATTAATAAGACTTTCTAGAATCTCTATTGCAATATATTCCTTACCTAGTCTTCTATATACTTGGGCTATTTGATAAACAGTTTCGAAATCCTCTAAATTTTCTATATCAATAGTATTTATAATGCCCAGTAATACAGCTATTTCTTTTTTGCTTAATTTTTTATCATCTAATAATATGCGATCATTAACTAATCTCCAAGCATCATGGTCAGTAGAATTTATTTTTAATGCAAATAATACATCTTCAAATACCTTATGTACACTATCTTTAAATCGATATCTTTGTATTTGAATAAAACTATCATAATAGTCCATGTTATCGGGTTCTAATTTTAATAATCTTTTTAAAATATTTTCATAATTAAATTCAAAATCGAATAGTTCATTGTTATCCAAAATTAATTCCAGTATTCTTTTGTTTTCACCATACGTTTCTAATGCATTATCTATTATTGTTTTAGCTATACGAAACTCATAAAATAAACAATACAATTGGGCCAGATAGTATAAATAATCAAATGAGTCTTTTTTAACTTTTTTAAGCGTCTCAATTGTTTCAATTTTTGCAAACTCGTGATCTATATAATGATCATAAGAATAAGAATTTTCATCATCATCTTCTTTACTACCACTATTCATTTCATAATTGTAATTATCGATAATATTATTAATAATTTCTATCGAAATATCATATTTCTCATTTTCAAATAAAAAAAGCGCTAATTCATCATAGATGTCAGCATAAAAATCACAAGGTGAAGCACTATTATCAATATACTTTTCATATAATGATAATCTTTTCTCGAATTCCTCTTCTTTTTTATAATTAATAGCTTCTTTAATGCACAGTTCTGAAAAGTCAGAACGGAATTTATTTAATATTTTCTGTTTTCTGCTATTATACATTATTAAACTCCTTTATTATTATAAAAGGCACTTCAATTCGGCGCTTGACGAAAACTTCATATAATCACATTTTATTCCAATTAAATTATTTTTTCAACATTATAGTAAAGGTAATGGCATTCTCACCCAAAGAAATTGAATTAAATAAGAATGCCATTACCTTAAAAATTCCTCTCCTAATTCCTTGAAGCTCCTGTTTTGACTGGGTTTGCTAGACATAACCCGTTCCGCTTTGATGTCTCCACGTTTCACCTCGTACACGCCTCCTTTTTGGCTCAAAAAAATAGAAAAAACCGCCTATGATGTTTTAAAATGTTCTCAACATCACAAACGGTTCATTTGAAAATCTATTTGGTTGGGCGTTAAAATCTATAAGCTATTAAATGCGCAGGAAAATTTGTTCACAGCTAGGCACAAGCGCAAGTGAGAGCGGAGCGTACTTCCCGTACGCGAGCACCGAACGCAGTGCTTGTAACAACGCTGTGGTCAAATTTAACCAGCATTATTCCCACTCAATCGTTGAAGGTGGCTTGGATGTAATATCATAAACAATCCTGTTTACGCCCTTCACCTCATTCACGATTCGATTACTGATCTTCTCCAACACTTCATACGGGATTCTTGCCCAGTCAGAGGTCATACCATCAACGGAAGTAACGGCACGGATGCCTACAGTATAGTCATAGGTTCTGAAGTCACCCATGACGCCAACACTGCGGATATTCGGGAGCACGGTGAAATACTGCCAGATTTCTCTTTCCAGACCGTTTAGTCTTACTTCCTCACTTCCTCAGTATTGGGTTTTCTTAGGACCCTCTA
>CAZNMO010000315.1:0-3825 GCA_964574195.1 uncultured Clostridiaceae bacterium
GGGGTAAATGGCCGATACTACTGGAAGGATTCCTCTTTGGATAATAGGTACTGTAACTGGTATTCTTGTAATCGGTTTAATAGGTATTTTCTTTTTTATTTAGGATCTTTCTTATTTACCTTTAAGGCATCCTATTCCCCGTTTTGACTTTCTTTTGGAATCGTCTTCTTTTAAATAAGATCTTCCCCCTTGTTCTTCCCTCTTCCTATGATCTTGACCTGCTAAGTGATTTCCGAAAGCTCCCACTATGACTAAAAAGCTCCCAATAGGCCACGTAGCAGCTTAAGCTTATATTATAATAAAGTAAGTAGGAAGGAGCGAAAGCTACTCGACCAGACGGGAGAGGCGACCAAAGGAAGCTGGTTCACCTTCTCTCCTCCCTTACAACATAGGTCGTTCCAATCCCGGATGAAAATATTCCAAAACGGAATTGGAAATCTTTATTGGACCGTGATAGCCAGCTAAAACTTAACGGGGTTGAAGCATCTTCTTGGAATCACTAAGGAAGTAGGAAAGGATCCAGGGTTGCCTGAGGCCCTGAGAGCCAGGATGCTTGCTCTTGAAGATGAAGTAAACATGGTCATGGGCCAATATCTCGGTGCTGTTGAAGGTATGAATGAACACTTTACCCTAATTGGTTGGGGGTGGGCGGGAGCTTAGTAGTTGCTTAGTCGTTCAAAAGTCAGACTGTCGTAAGCCCGACACTATTCTATTTACTCTCTCAAATGAGGGGCTGGTTTATTTTGCTATAGGGGCCATCTCCTGTCATCCCTTACCTATGGTTCAGGAAAGGGATTGACCGGAATGATTGCAACGAGACACACCAACACCACTACAACGAGGTGGAAAGGGGGGCGGTCGGAGGATGACAGAGCAATCACGCCTTGCTCCCTCCTGACATCTATTGGGAGGGAACCTCCTTTCAGAGTGTGATTCGTCGTTTCCAATGCGGTTAATTGCTATTAGGCTTTTTAGGAAAGTTCCCCTCTGCCTATGCAGTTAGCTCGACTCCAGGTATAGCTCTTAATGGGCATGTAGCCGTAGGCGGGAACTCTTCTTTTTATCTTATTCTTTGGTCAGGCTGGTAATCCCAACCAAATAAGCAATCGCAATCGCTACAAGCAACCTATTTCATACCCTTTTCGTCGTACTTCCTCTTCTCCTTCTCTTCTTTCTCTCCCTGCCGAGCTTGTTGGAGTGCCATTGCCAAGATATAGTGTAATTCCCTTTCTTATCCCTTCTAGTTTAAGCCTTTCCTTCCTATGTAACCAAGTCCTCCTATGAACCTATCCCCGCCTAAAGGATAGGAAAGATTACTACTAAAAAGTAAAGGCTGTCTTCGAGCAAGCTCTTAGCTTTCATCGTGAGTGAGAGAGGAATTGATGCAAGAGAATGCCCTGCTAGTCTTTACTTACACAGAAGAATAAGATGGATAGAATGGGATTTCAAGGCAAAATAGCCTATATAATATAAGAGAAAGAGTTCCTCACTTGACTTCAAGCTGGGGAAGGCTAGTTCAAGAACTAGAAAGATCTCACTTCTGTTTACTCAGACGCCTCTTTCTTATCGAAGACTCTGGCAGCTGGAACTCCATCGGCAGCGACTCTTACCACTGCAACCTAGGCACTCAGGCCTTGGAGCTGATCTGTCAGTCCACCGTTACCACAAACCTCTACTTTGAAGTGAAGCGACTTCGTTCATTCCCGAGTCGATAATTGCCATAGGATGGAACCCAGTAATGGCACATCAGCTTACCGATTCCTTAATAAGCATTCATTCCTGGACTTTACAAGTTACAAGTTATCCCCATATGGAGTCCACCCAAGGGAGAAATCCAATCCAATGGGTCACTGGGACTGGGCTTGACATCAAAGACAGAGAAAAGCGTATAAGCGCAAAAAAGGCAAATTGCCTGGGAAAACAATCCCAAGGGAAGCTTCTCGCTAGTGCTTTGCCCCACCACTGAACATTGCGTTGCTATGGTCAATAAACAGCCTTAAAGTGGTTCCGAATGACCTTGAGGAGGCCCCGGCGCAGCACCTTTCTCGCTCGAAGGATCTATGAAAAGAACGTCCCACTACGAATTCCTATCCCATTAATAAAGTACAGATAAATAATATATTCCAAGTCTGACTTTTAAAGCATACGCATTGAAAAAAACCTTTGGCTTTGGACTTTCTGCTTTGATAGATCTTTCCTCTCAAAATAGGTTTTACCTAACCCACTATGTCCTTTGTTTAATACCCATTTTCAGGAGCGGGAATCGTCGAATTGAAAACCCTTTCTTCTGCCCTCGCCACTTCTTTCGCTGACCCTATCCACCTCCTTTGCGGAATACCAGAAAAAGAGATGAATTAGCGGATCATAGGGCTAAGTCGAAGCATGCCTGAACCTTCTTCGTCGGAGACTGAGTTAATATACAATCCCACTTTGGAGACTTCCCTTCGGGATAGGTAGGATATGGTGCCACAAATTGTAGTCTACTCGGCATGCGTCGATTCTTTGCTGGAGAAGCCTAGATCACTAGTTTTGGACTATCGAGAAACCCCCCTCTGCCCGCATCCCTGGAACTTGCTTTGCTTTTTTGCTTTAAAGACCCCGCCTGCTTCACACCTTCTATGATAGGGGAAATACTTCCGCACGAGTACTAATTTGATTAGCATAAATGAGCCTCTTCTGAGCCCTTGAGATTTTACATATCAGCTTCAGAAGATTCAATTGGATCATTCTTGGCACAGAAGAATGAGGAAGCAAAGGTAGAGTGTGCTCTGGAACTCCAACACTTGGGTTGAACAAAAAAGGCTCAATCTTTCACTATTCAGGAGTAAGGGAAAGCAAATGCGATCGTCGCAAGACGCCCTGGAATTCCATTCTGTAGGGAAGGAGGACCTACTGAATAAGTCTCCAATCAATCTCCGGCGGGTGAGAAAATGGATTTGCCTCTTTCATTTAGTGTTCATTGTCGAAGCGGACGCTTAACCCCCGCCCCCAACTACGGGGGAAGTCACACTTTAACTTCCTGCCTTGACCTAGGCCTCACATCGATCGTTCTGTCCACTGAACTCATCAATCAACCTTGACCTTGACTCTCACTACGTACTCCAACTCTATCTATTAATGAAGACGCTTTATCTAATGAAGCAGGAAGAAGACTAGGAAAGCAATCGAACAGACAAGGCTCTGTAAGAGAAGAGCTAACTGGAGTACGCCTGGAACGACGAACGAGGAGTATGAGAAGAGAGTTTCGAAGGTCAGATCGGGTTGGCTGGTAAAGCTTGTGTTCCAGGTCAATAAAGACTACAAACTAGTACTGCTAACAAGAAGCTAACAAAGCGAGGCTGCTAAAGAAGAGCTTGTTCCGGTTCCGGATACGAGAATAAGAAGAACGGAAGTACAAGAGGACAAGAAGGAGAAGAGGCGAGTACAGTTTCACTTCAGTTTCACTTGCTTGGTAACCTCTTTCCCGGTCAGAGATAGGAAAGAATCCAAAGCTTGCAAGGATGTTAGGCTTCGAACGCTGTTAGGACAGATAAATTGGAAAGCTAGGACGAAATAGCCTACCTTGAATACAGAATCAATTACCAGACGGACTGGCTGGCCCACTTGTACGTAATAGAATCGAAATCAAGGCAAATTCCCCTGATGGGAGTGAACATAGGGATTCCCCGACGAACGAATGCAATACATGGAAGGCTGGAGGATGTAGTACTGGACGGCTTTACCTACGACATTTCCTACTCCTACTTTTCATACAAAGAGAATGGGCCGCCTGGAAAACTTGCCGATAATAAATCAATCCTTACACTCAAAGAGATTTCTAAAATA
>CAZNMO010000316.1:0-3797 GCA_964574195.1 uncultured Clostridiaceae bacterium
ATGCCTTTACCATAAACCTATATAACGATTTTAAGGAGCCTGATGAAATATCAGGACAAGATACTTTAGCCGCTAAGGGTGCTGGAATACTGCCCAGAACCGGGCTCAAGCCCCTTAATGGTACTAATGGAGATCTGACTGCACAGGATATTGAAGGGAATAGATTCATCAAACCTATGAAGGTGTTCGGTACTATTACCAACAAAGGAGATATGGGCTGGATACAAAACCGGGGAGAAGAATATGCCAGAGGCGGCAATCCAGCCGATACGGCAAAACCTTATAATGGAAATGTCAAAATCACATCCATTCAGGTGCAGTCCGCTCTTGAAGCGATGCTGGAGGACAGCAAGGGGCCTCATGACAATTGGCTTCCAAAACCGAAATCCGATTGGGTGGAATGGACTGCCGAAGCTCAGTCAAGGCAGGCTATTGAACTGAGACCGGATGCCAGGACCGGCAGTATCAATCATTTGCCTACCTCTGCAGCTGAATTTGAATTCAACGACCCGGATGTGGTGGCATACAGAGTGGAGATAGAGTATGAAGGTCTCAAGCTGACTCGGGAATACAACCCCTTTGTATACCATTACAACAATAATCAGCAGTCCCTGAATGACTTTATCGGCCCGCTGAAGGAAGCAATAAACCTGGTATCCGATGAAAAGGAAGACGCTGTGGTCAACCCCGCAGATGTGATGAATCAATGGAGTTCTTCCTGGGTCACACGGATGGGAAACATGGTGCTTGAGCAAAAGGGCTCCAACCTGACCGGCAGTATTATACAAGGTGATAATGTTTTCAAGCTGGAAGGTAAAATATCAGGAGGAACCTTTAAAGGAAGCTGTCTTATACCTTCGAATAGCGGCTTTGGGGACATCATACCCTTAGAAATGTATATTTCCCCAGACGGAAAAAGCATCAGTTTCAAGAGCTTTGGCACAGACAATACATTGAAGGCTCTGAACGGGACCACAGCAAGCAAACAGCTGCAGCAAGGATATGGAATAGGAGATACACCATAGAGTAAAAGATCCCTTCCGGAATTATTGATTCCGGAAGGGATTTTTAATTATTTTTTGACCTCTTGCTTACCTGTTACCTTGCTTTTATCATCCATTTTAAAGCCTGACTTTGCAGCATCGGAAGCAAAGTAGATATTGCCATCTACAGTGGCATCGACCAACTGGAAATCGGTTGTATTTACATAAAGGTCGCCCTTGAAGGTTCCATGCTGAATGCTGGCCACCGGGCTATTTATTGTCAGCTTTGGTGCAGTCAGTGTAAATCTGGCGGTAACCTTCCGGTTTGCATCCTGTGTGTAAAGGGCTATTTTACGTTGTATCTGGTCCTTGCCTGCTGCATCCTTCTTGCCATTTTTGAATTCACCCTCCAAAAGCAGATCCTTGTCAAAGGTCAGGTCCTTCAGGGTAGCAATGATCCAGGTACCGGTTTTGCTGATAGCCTTTTCAAAGGCAGCTTCATTGTCTACTATTGAAGCCGTTGTTACTGTGTCAGGTGCACCCGTTGTTGGAGTGGGAGTTGCTGCTTGTGTCGGCGTAGGCGTTGCAGCCTGAGTCGGTGTAGGAGTCGGCTGTGCTGGTGTCGCAGGCTGTGTACAACCTGCAAGAGCCATTATCAGCACCAATGCAAGTATTAGAACTTTCGATTTCATAGAAAATCCTCCTTAAATGTTTTGCTGGTATTAAATGTTTATATGCTAACTTAGTTTTATACCTACAATACATTATTACCTGAATAGCGAAAATAAATGTACTATTTATTTAAAATAAACACACTAGAGTATGTTGCTGCATCTCTGACATTATAATTTCTGATGGCCAATGATATATTATTAATAAAGAAAACATAATAGTATATTTACAATAGTGTATGTCACATAGTATAATAAGGGCAGTAACAATGAACACTGATAAATAAAAGCCTTGAATCGAGCTTGAACAACAGGATTATCAATTAAAGAAATAAAGTAATGTTAATAAGTATCAGGAGGTTATATTTTGGAAGCAGGTAAGCAGGATGCACTTTTTGAAGGGCTGGTACTGGAGCTGAGAAGGGGAACTATAATCCTTAGTGTCATGAGTCGGCTGAAATCACCGCAATATGGGTATTCTCTGGTGGTTCTTCTTGCCGAGAAGGGGATAACGGTAGATGCCGGCACCTTGTACCCATTATTGAGAAGGCTTGAGAGCCAGGGACTTCTGGAAAGCAGCTGGGATGTGGAAAGTGCAAAACCCAGAAAATACTACCAGTTGAGCGAATGTGGGAGAGAGATATACAAGAGGTTATGTACCCAGTGGTTTGACATAGTAGAGAATATGAATAATTTGATTAAGGATGTGGAGTGAATGGAGCTTATTAAGAGATATATATATGCTGTAACAAAAGGACTGCCCCAAAAACAAAGGGGAGACATAGAAAAAGAGCTTACAACTCTTATTGAGGATATGCTGGAACAGTATCAGGAAAATGAGCCCTATGAGGCCAACGTGAAAAAGGTACTTATGGAGCTGGGAGACCCTGCAGTACTTGCAGAAAACTACCGGGAATCGAAAAGGTATCTTATAGGCCCCGAAAATTATGACAATTATATTATGCTCCTGAAAATCGTGTTAGGGGCTGTATTTCTGGGAATATCCATAGCAGTCGGTATAGGCAGTATTTTTTCTGAACAGCAGAACATAGCCGGAATTTTCAAGGATTATATAACAACGCTGTTTTCGGGACTACTCCAAGGCTTTGCCTGGGTAACGACAGTATTTGCCGTTACAGAACGCAGAGGAATCAAATTTACTGCATACGGAGGAAAAAAGAGAGAAGTGTGGAGCATATCCAAACTGCCTGAAATTCCTGTGAAAGAGTCGGTTATTTCTCCAGTGGAATCAATCTTTTCCATACTGATAACAGTGCTGTTCATAACGGTATTATATCTGTCACCGCAAATTTTTGGAGTATATGTACGTGATAATATTACGGGTACAGCAGTCATTCCCATATTTGATACGGCTGTGATCAAGGGATATCGGCTGATGCTTGCAGGAATATTGATCTTTAGCATAGCCAAAGAGTCTATAAAGCTTGTTTCCGGCAGATGGACCTTCAGGTCTTCTGTGGTCTATTCTGTCTTGAGTATTCCATCGACAGTGATTTCTTTGGCATTCTTCATGGATGCGCGTATCTGGAATCCGGATTTTTCCACAGAACTATTGAAGCATGTTGATTTCAGTATAGGGTTTATTAATAGCAGCGGACGGACTAATATAGGTATCATATTGATAATAGCAGCTGCCGGATTACTGGATGTCGCTGCTGCCATGTACAAGGGTATCAGGACAACTCAGCAATAGGTATATTATAAAGGGGGGACGCAAGCTATGGAAGGGTTTAAGCTGCCGGAGGATTTGCTGTTCGGAACAGCCACCGCTTCTCTTCAGATAGAGGGCGGGGACAGGAACAACAATTGGTACAGGTTCTGTGAGCAGGGAAGGACCAAGGACGGAAGCCACTGTATAATTGCTGACGATCATTGGAACAGGTATGAAGAGGATATAGCCCTTATGAAAGAGATGAACCAGCAGTTGTACCGGATGAGCCTGGAATGGAGCAGGATAGAACCATCGGAGGGCTGCTTTGATGAAGAAGCCATAAGCCATTACAGACGAGAATTGAGGCTTCTCCTTGATAATGACATACGGCCCATTGTCACTCTGCATCATTTTTCACACCCTCTTTGGTTTGAAGATATGGGAGGCTGGGAAAACCCCAGGTCAGTGGAT
>CAZNMO010000317.1:0-3735 GCA_964574195.1 uncultured Clostridiaceae bacterium
TATAATTTTTGATACTTCGGTCTTCCGACCTCAGTCTCCAAACTTTTTTACTTTACTTCTTCGAAAATAATCAATATTGATTATTAGCGAATTGCAGCTTTATGGTACAAATAAGATACAGATATTGATACTTGATTCGGAGAATTATCATTTCAATGAATGGGTATAAAGTTACTGTTTTGGATTGGAATGCCCGTTTATGCATTCATATTATAAAATGTTAATTCTGATGACTGTGGTAAACTTCTTGCATTTATTTCATTGGGTTGCGCTGATTGTAAACTATTATTTCAAACTATGTTTTCTAAATTAGGTAATGAATACCTGCCAAATCAGGAAGTGAAAAAGCGCCAAATTAGGAAATAAAGATAGGGGAAATTACATAATCAATAAGTTAAGCCGAACTGCCATAGTGGTATAGTGTTCAAATATCCCAGTTCAATGTCATCTTTTACGATAAAAGCTTTAGCAATACCTTGGATTTGCTTCAATCCCTTATTTTTCCCACCTACTTCAAACGTATAATCACCAATAAGAAAATCAGCTACCGGGGATGCGATTACATCATACTTTACTTTAAGCTGATTCAGGAAAAAAGTCTCTCTTATGTTTCCTGTATTTGAATTGTCGTTTGCTAAACTGTAAATCAAATTAGTATTATCAAGATAAATTTTATCCACCTTGCCCAACCCCCTTATCCCTCCAGTAGAATCCCTTAGTTGCGCTATCATTCCGGCTTCTTCAATGTAAAGGCAATAATCGGTTATGTTATTTCGACTGGCGGAAAGTGCAGTTGCTATACTTGTCATATTGGGTTTGAATGGCACACTTTTAGCAATAATGGCCAGCAATTGTTTCAGTTTTCGACCAGTGGAAACATTCATGCCAGCATATAACGGAATGTCTGTTTCCAGAGTTTGATTAACAATTTGCAGTAACTTCAAATCAAAGTCTTCCTCTAAAGCAAACGGATAATAGCCTCTTTTCAGATAATCATCAAAAAAAGGTAATGGATGTTTTATTTCGGGAAGTTCGGCTTTATGACCTAGAATTTCTTCCAAAGAATACGGTGGAACAACTATTTGATGAAACAATTGCAAATACTCTCTAAACGACAAACCGTTCATATGGTACATCACAGCCCTCCGACTTAAATCCGAGGCTCCTTTTTTGATATCCAGCACCGAGGAGCCGGTAAATACCACGTTCAGTTCCGGATGATAATCATAGATCAATTTCAGTTCTTTCGCCCAGTCTTTATATTTATGAATTTCATCAATAAACAAGTATTTTCCACCGCGCTTTACAAAAGTATCTGCCAAATCAATCAGCTTATTATCAGCAAAATAGAAATCTTCAGCGGTTACATATAGTGTTTTCGCAAGATTCAGGTTCTTTTTTATATGCTGCAAAACCATAGTGGTTTTTCCGACCCCGCGAGGTCCTGTAAGTCCAATCATACGGCTCCTCCAGTTCATTTCAGCATAGATGTAGCGAATGAAGTCTGTATTTGTCTCTATAAGAAGCTTATGAAACTGTTCGAATAATTTGTCCATTGCTGTTTATTTTTTGTAAAAATAATATAAATGCACTTATTGAGTGCATTTATTGGGAATAATCGCACTGCAAGAGTGCGATTATTTTTTTATTATGCTTATTAATCGTTGAATGCCAAAAAATGATGTAAAAAACATCGAGTTTATAGAATATGATGTTGTGCTGTTGGAATGGGAAATAACTGGCACCGGAAGGTGTGTGGGCAGTTATTCTTATTTCAATAGCATGATAAGAGATCAAGGAGGGCTGAACAAAGCGACAATGATCGAACCCGATATTTCCTGGAGTAAACTATTTCACAGAGCCTGCCGCTGATTAGGCTGTGAAAAGCAAGGGTAGTGACTAAATGGAATGCTGCGAATGGGTTTTGTGGAATGGAGTTTCCTGTTTTGGGTTTTGTTCGGGTGTGGGGTGGTGAAGCCAAAGGGGAATGGAACGACGAACTGGCCTGAGCGCAATGGAATGAAGGGAACACTCTTGCGTGGGTAGCTGAGGCTGGTGCTGACAATGAACGGAATGTAACGCAAGGTGGCGAAACGAAGTGTAGCCCTGGAGTATAATGGAGAGAAGCGGAAGCAGCCTGCCGCAGGCAGTATGTCAGATCGTAGAAAGTGACAAACGAGATCAGTATCAGTTCCTAGAGAAAGTAATTTACATCAAATAATATATCTTTGTCTGTCGAAAAATCATTCGTTTGGAAAGTACAAAGGCAAATAGCGAACTTTTACAACTCCTTAAAGAGGGGAACATGGTAGCATTCGATACCATTTACCAAAAGTATTGTAAACGTTTGTATGCTTTCGTTATCCGATATGTGAAAAGGGAAACAGATGCAGAGGAAATAGTTCAGGAGGTATTTATTAAGATATGGGAAAATCGTTCTAAGATTAATGTTTATTCCTCTTTTGAATCATACCTTTTTACCATTTCCTACAACTCAGCCATAAGCATCCTGCGCAAAAGGGTTCATGAGCAAAAATACATCGAGTACTTGAAATCATTACAGGAGGCGGACAGTTTATCTGAATTGACAGATGAATTGTACTTTAAAGAGTTGAACTCCAAAATACAATCTTTGCTCACTTATTTAACTCCGCGTCAGCGGGAAATCTTTCTTTTAAGCCGTGAAGATGGCCTGACCCACGAAGAGATTGCCAGGAAACTGGGCATATCTGTTAATACGGTAAAGAACCACATTGTTGCTACCCTAAATTTTTTTAAATCGAATATTGATAGCAGATTGGTTATCAATGCATTGTTTGTTTATCTGTTTCTTTAATCAAAAAAAATCAAAATCTTTATAGTCCTATGTTGTGTGTTGAGCGTACAACATAGCAAAACGATCAAAATTCAGCGTAAAACTGATGTTTAAAGTTGCTTTTAGCTTAGCTTTAGGGTGATCGTGTAAAGATAATAATTATGACAAACGAACTACTTATAAAATATCTGACAAATCGGTGCAGTCCTGAAGAATTGGATCTGATTATTCAATGGATTGATACAGGGGCAGTAACTGATGAAGGTTTAAACCTGGCATATAACGATTGGAAAACCTTAAATGTGGAAGGAAACTCATCCTTGCCCGATGAGCGCTTTAATTTCCTACTTGACAAAATACATCATCGTATTAATATTTCCGAGCCTGTTTATACCGGATTTAAGCCAAACACAACAACTAAAATTTTGAGAATACTGACAAAAGCAGCAGCAATCCTTTTGTTACCGATTCTTACATTTTTGCTATACGTGGTTTATAATCCTTCTATGCTAGTATCGCAGGACAGCCGGAATAATGCTGATTCACTTGAAGTTATAGCATCTGCCGGATCGCGGACAATTGTACAGTTGACAGATGGAACAGAAGTATATCTTAATTATGGCAGCCGTATAAAATACCCAAGAAATTTTGTTGGGAAAACACGCGGCGTAACGCTTTCAGGGGAAGGGTTCTTTGCTGTAGCGCACGATCCGGCTCATCCGTTTATTGTAAAAACAAAACAATTAGATATTAAGGCCCTTGGAACTAAGTTTAATGTTCTAACTTATCCTGAAAGTGACAAGGTAGAAACAACCTTAATTGAAGGGAAAGTTGTTTTGGAAACTTCTGATATCAATGGGACTACAAAAACAATTGGATCATTGGTTCCGGGTGAACACGCCAACTTTAATTCTGCAACA
>CAZNMO010000318.1:0-3691 GCA_964574195.1 uncultured Clostridiaceae bacterium
CCTGCCCTTTTTCACTTATCTCAGGTATAAGCATTTGGCTCATATATCGGTATATCTGATTCTTGCTAAGAATCATAATTAATACCTCCTCTATACAAAAATATTCATAATTACTGTAAGTTTAATCATAAGCTGTAAATATGAAGATTGTGTGAAGATTAAGGTACAATATTCAGAAAGAGGCAGAATCTCCCAATTATTGGTACTGCAATGGATATGTCTTGCTAAGACATGCTTTTACCTGTAAAATAGTAATATATTATCAATGGAGACAACCTCCATTGATGTTATAGTCTCCGGCGGATGTGCATGATTCTGCGTTCACGAGGCAAGTATGCTGGGGGAGGGTATATAATAAAGGCAATTATGCAGTAAAATAAACGGGAGGTGTGCTATGGCTAGTACAATTCGCTATATTTCAACAAAACAGCAGTTGGTTGACGCTGCTGAAGCTGTATTGGATGATAAACCAGAATCGGATATAATGATATCCGGTGTATGGTCAAGAGTTCTACAAGAGAGCATTATCGAAATGGTAATTAACAAGCAGAGTAGCAGTTCCTGTAAGATAATAATACCCAAATTGCTTTTTAAAGGTGATATATCACTTAATCTACTGAGAAGTGTATGCAAAGCTGAGGGGCAAGTGAGGGTCAACAATACAACCACTAACAATGTCATGCTTATAGACGGATACGCATTTATACTTTCCTTTTCCAGCAGGCTGAACAACCTGGGTCTGGTGAGCACCAACTTTGAGTGTGCCATTATGACCGATGATAAGGAGATAGTGGATGGACTAAGGGCTCAATTGGAAAAAGATTTTGAGAATAGCGTTCTATTCAGAATGTAATATTATGGGGGCTATGATAAATGAAAATTATAATTATTGGTGCTGGTAAGGTCGGATATAGTCTGGCTGAGAGCTTGTCAAAAAGTAACTATGATGTAATAATCATTGACAAGAACTATGCAGCACTGAGCAAGGCGGAAGAGAATCTTGAGGTGCTTTGTATCAGAGGCAGCGGAGTCAGCACCAGCATCCTTATGGAAGCAGGCATAGATACAACAGATCTTCTTATTGCCGTAACAAGCAGCGATGAAGTAAACATGGTATGCTGTCTTACGGCTAAAAAGCTGGGCGTCAAGCACACCATAGCCAGGATAAGAGACCCTGAATATGCCAAGGAGCTTTCGCTTCTGAAGGAAGAATTGGACCTGGATCTTATAATAAATCCTGAGCAGGCTGCTGCTGAGGAAATTGCCAATGTGCTTAACTTCCCTATTGCCATAAACGTAGAGAACTTTGCCAAGGGAAGAGTAAAAATGGTAGAGATGAAAGCAGCACAGGATATGGGTATAGTAGGTGTCCCTTTACGTGAACTGGCCAACAGGATCATATCCTCAGTACTGATAGGCGTAGTTATAAGAGATGAAGAGGTTATAGTTCCCAACGGAGATTTTGTTATACAGGAGGACGATCGTATATGTGTTATCGGAAAGCCGTCGAGCCTCTATAATTTCTGCAAGATGTCGGGCAAATGCCCACAGAGGATAAAAAATGTAATGATAGCGGGCGGCGGTAGGATAGCGATATACCTTGCCAAGCTTTTACTTGAGATGGATATCAAGGTAAAGCTTGTGGAAATAGACAGGGATATATGCCTTCATCTTTCTGAGATCCTTCCTGAAGCATTGGTCATACATGGAGACGGTACTGACGAGGAATTGCTGAAATCAGAAAACATAAGCGACATGGATGGATTCGTCGCAATGACCGGTATGGATGAGGAGAATCTCATGTCTGCCCTTCTGGCGAAGCAGAATGGAGTAATGAAGGTAATCGCCAAGGTAAGCAGGGCTAACTATATAAATATTATTAAAAACCTGGGTATTGACAGCGTAATAAGTCCGAAGCTGATAACCACCAACCATATTTTGAAGTTCATACGTGGTAATAATGTAGAATCCTTGTATAGGATAATAGAAGGGCATGCGGAGATCACAGAGTTTATTGCAGATGCCTCCAGCAGTCTGCTTAACATTAAGATCAAAAAGCTTGGCTTGCCGAAGGATGTTATTATAGCTACCATAGTGAGGAAGAAGGAAGTCGTTATTCCTCACGGTAATGATGTTATCAAAGAAGGGGACAGGGTGATAATTATATCAAAGAACAAGAATATTTCCAGTCTTGATGAAGTTGCAGCCAACTCTGTAGGAGGTCTATAACGTGAATTTTAGAGTAGTATTGCGTGTATTGGGTATCCTGCTGATATGTGAGGCGCTGCTTATGCTTCCTTCTCTTGCAGTGGCTACCTATTACAATGGCACTGATATTCAGGCCTTTGCATTGAGTATACTTATAACGGGCATGGCCGGAGTACCTCTGACATTTCTCAAAACCGGCTCCAGAAGCATGTATGCCCGTGATGGTTTTGCCATAGTTGCACTTGGATGGATACTATTATCTCTGTTTGGAGGGCTCCCGTTCTTTATAAGCGGTTCTATACCTTCCTTCGTGGATTGCTTTTTTGAGACAAGCTCAGGATTCACTACGACCGGTGCAAGTATTTTGACAGAAATTGAGAGCCTGCCAAGAGGTATCCTATTTTGGAGAAGCTTTACTCATTGGGTGGGAGGAATGGGAGTCATAGTGCTTACTCTGGCGATACTGCCTTCTGCAGGAGCCGGCGCCATGCAAATGATGAAGGCTGAGAGCCCCGGACCGAATCCTGGGAAGATCGTTCCCAAAGTTGCTGAGACTGCGAAGATATTGTATCAAATATATATATTGATCACCATTGTAGAAATCATACTTTTGAGAGTGGCCGGCCTGCCATATTTTGATGCGGCCATACATACCTTTGGGACGGTCGGTACAGGCGGATTCTCAAATATGAATACCAGTGTGGGAAGTTACAACAACCTGTCTGCGGAAATCATCATCACCTTATTTACATTTATTTGCGGTGCGAACTTTACGTTGTATTACCAGATGATGAAAGGCGATTTGCTTGCCCCATTTAAGGATGAGGAGTTCCGCTTTTACTCAGTAGCGATATTCATATCTATCATACTGATAACAATAAATCTATATGGAAGTGTATTTGCTACTATCGGGGAATCGATAAGGCACTCATCCTTCCAGGTAGTTACCATTATAAGCACGACAGGATACAGCTCCACAGACTTTGAGCAATGGGGGATGTTCAGCAAGATAATACTTTTCATGCTTATGTTTATCGGGGGTTGCGCAGGTTCTACAGGCGGCGCGATCAAAAACATACGTTTTTTACTGCTTTTCAAGGTAATGAAAAGAGAGCTTCTGCAAATCATTCATCCAAAGGCAGTTTATTCGATAAGGCTGGGCAGCCGTGCCGTGGATGAGAAAACACTATCTGAGGTTTTGGCATTTTTCTTTATGTATATAATTATTTTTATAATGGCAGTGCTTGCAGTGTCTCTTGATAATCTTGACTGGGCAACTACGGTTACCTCTGTGGCAGCCACCCTTGGAAATGTCGGTCCCGGATTTGGAATGGTAGGAGCCTTGGGCAACTATTCCTCCTTGTCGGATTTCAGCAAGATAGTCCTGTCCATGTGTATGATAATCGGAAGGCTTGAGATTTATCCGATACTGCTGCTGGGTATGCCTTCCTTCTGGAAACGAATAAATATTTAGTAAGCATAA
>CAZNMO010000319.1:0-3689 GCA_964574195.1 uncultured Clostridiaceae bacterium
CAAGGATGGTCTCATAAAGCAGCGAATAACCCATAGCCGTAATGGCAATAAGGATATGCTTGAGGGTCAGCTTTCTTTTCACTGCACAGATAAGGAATATTAACCAGATAGCAGCTGCTGAGATATAAAAGAATTTAAGTGCCATAGGAGCCTCCTCATTGAGTGATTTAGACCTTTTGATATAGTATAACCTCTGCCGCAGGTATTATTACAGGAAGCAGCAAGTCCCACATGCCATATGCTGCTGAATACTAAGCGTGCATTACCCACATAATATTAAGAGACATAGGGCTGATTTGATGAGTATTGGAGGAAACAGCTTGGATAGTGAGATAAGAAGATTCATTAAAGTATTGTCGGCAATAGAATTTGCCTTTTTTTTAATCGTTGTAGCAGCCATTTCCGGGCTTGTATCCGGCTATTTTTCCGGGCATCATGCCTTACTGATAGGTATAGGTTCAGCGGCTGCAATATTATGCCTGACACTAGGCTGGGTATCCACCGGGCTTATCAGGGTAAACAGACCGGAAAGCCTGAAGGGGTGGGCTATACATGCCCTTGGAGCGGGAACTGGGCTGGTTTTGCCCGTATATATATTCCTTGTGGGCTTTTTCAAAGGAAACAAGGTGGCAGCTGAGCGGATCTATATTCATATAAACAATGTCATGACAAAATACCTGCTGCAGAAGAAAGCGCCGGAAAGACTGTTGATGCTTCTCCCTCATTGTATGCAAAACAAGGATTGCAGCCGGAGGATCACCGAAGACATAGAAAACTGCTTAAGGTGCGGCCGATGCAAAATCGGTGAGGTTGCGGACCTTGCCTGGCTGTTCAATATAGATGTTGTTGTAGCCAAGGGCGGAACTGCGGCCAGGAACCTGGTAAAGGAATACAGGCCACAGTTTATTTTCGCCATTGCATGTGAAAGAGAGCTGGTAAGCGGCATAGGAGATATAGGGAGGATACCAGTAATGGGATTGGTGAACCAAAGGCCGGATGGCTATTGTACGAACACGACCGTGGATGTGGCTGAGCTGAAAAAGGTGCTGCAGGAAATGTCAGGCACCGGCATTAGGCAGAGCGGTTCGGAATATGAGGTACAAGCCAAAAATCCTATTGCCTAATGGCTAATTGTATGTATAGAATAAACTATATAATAATTATTTATAAAGGAGAGCTGCTGATGAGTTTTTATGTTAGGGTCTTCTCTCAGGCAGAGGATTTTCCATCCCTATACACATTGTGTGATGAACTGCTGGAGGAGGGCTATGAATTTTCTACTTCTCCGGGTAAGGATGAGCCGGAATTCAAGGTGAACGATTGGAAAGGTATAATCCTGCAGTATGATGAGGCTTTCAAACCTATCGAACTGGAGAGGAATACCCAGGAGGATGAAGATCCGGTATTTAAAGAGGAACAGGCTGAATTTCTTGAAGCGGTGAAGAAGCTCCCCTACAGTAAGGGTCAGAAAAAGGCACTTGAATTAATTAAGAATTCAATACAGATCTATGCTTTTGAAGTGGATGAGGATATTTCAGAAGCCGGTTGGGATTTTCTTGAGTGTATACTGGATATTATCTGTGATGCAACCGACGGATATGTACAAGTTGATGAGGAAGGCATATACGATAAGAACGGAGAGCTGATGCTGGAGCTGGATTAGTTTCAGAAAACCTATAATGAGGGAGGGAATTGAATGAATAGTGGATTTTCGATGGTTGCCAAGCATGTGAACAATGTAAGGATGGAGGACAAGATATTTGCGGCGAATAGAGAGGCAACCAATACGGCACTTCAGATCGGCAAGGAAAAAGTGGTTAATGCCACTGTGGGCTCCATATTGGACGAGGACGAAAAGCTTGCAGTATTGCCAACAGTGCTGGATATTCTGAGAAATCTGCCTGCTTCTGAATATGCAGCATATGCACCGATAATAGGTACGCCTGACTATTTGGAAGCGACCATCAAGGCTGCCTTCAATGAATACAGGCCGGATGGCCATATAAGGGCTGCAGCCACCCCTGGAGGCTCGGGAGCTCTGAGGCAGGCAATCTGGAACTATTCGGACATAGGAGATGCCATATTGACTTCCGACTGGTTCTGGGGGCCATATAAGACCCTCGCAGAGGAGAATTTGAGGAAATTGGCGGTCTTTTCGCTCTTTGATGCAGATAAGAAATTCAACCTGAGCTCTTTTGAACAAAAGCTGAAGGAGTTGCTTGAGAGGCAGGACAGCCTTGTTGTGCTGTTGAACTCTCCGGCACATAATCCTACCGGCTTTGCTTTGACCTATGTGGAATGGGAGCAGGTAATTGAGCTTCTGAAAAGAGCATCTGCAGACGGCAGCAAGAGGATAACACTATTGAGCGATATAGCATATATAGATTATGCCGGAAGTTCGAAGGATACCAGAAAATTCATGAGCCTGTTTTCAGGGCTGCCTGCCAATCTCCTGGTCATAGTTGCCTTCAGCATATCAAAGAGCCTCACTATGTACGGCCTGCGTACGGGATCGGCGATCTGTGTAAGCTCCAATAAGGATATCGCACAGGAATTTTCAGATGTTTTCGAGGTATCCAACAGAGGAACCTGGTCCAACGGAACCAGATGCGGCATGAAGCTTCTCTCGGATATCATGAATGATAGTGAACTGCTGCATAGGGTGGAGGTTGAACGGAATGAGCTTATGGCGCTGCTGGAGAAGAGGGCAGGAATATTTATGCAGGAGGCGGCGGATGTAAAGCTGGACACGTGCCCCTACAAAGCGGGCTTTTTTGTGACAATACCTGTTGTGCAGCCTGAAGAAAGCTGTAATCAACTGAAAAAAGACCATATATTCGCTGTACCTCTATCAAGAGGGATAAGATTTGCCATCTGTTCGGTACCCTTATACAAAATGAATGGAATAGCAGCAAAGATCAAGGCGGCGGCAAAATAACATCATGGAAAAATGCAGCTCCATCCTTTAAGTGGTGGAGCTGTTTTTTTCTATAAATATTAGGTCTAGTCACATATAAGTACTTGCACCTTCCAGTATTCTCCACATATTAGTGTTATTGATGAATAAATTGGGAGGTAATCAAATGAAACAGGAATTCAAATGCCCTATGATGTGCGGCATGCATACGATGTATGAACCGGAGCATATGGGTATCCAGTATGAAATGCCTATGGCAGATGATATGGATATGGACAGCTTTTATGAGGATGAAGAGGATGAAAGGCAGTTCATGAAAATGTATCCGGAAAGCTGCAGGAGGATAATGGTATATGTAAAAGTTGAAATTGACATAATGGAAGATGCGGATGAAATGTTTATGAAGGACCGGCCTGACACGAGAATGATAGACATGATGACAGACAATGCATATAAGAAGCTGGTAAGGGAAAATCCAGAGCTGGAAGAAGCGGAAGAGACCCGACAATACCCTGCGGGCATGTTCACCAGAGATCTGTTGAGGGTGCTTCTGCTGAATGAACTCCTGAGAAGAAGGCGCAGACGCAGGAGAATGGGCTACTATGGTTATCCTCCATATGGAGATTATTTTAATTATTACGACTATTACGATTATGATAACTACTAAGGAAAAATATAAAATAACTAAGCGGCAATCCGCTTAGTTATTTCATTATCAAGCCATTGGTCTCATCGACCTTGAGCAGCTGTTCTCCAAGGTTTTCTACACTTA
>CAZNMO010000320.1:0-3315 GCA_964574195.1 uncultured Clostridiaceae bacterium
CCCGCTTGTAATCCAAGCGTCCGCTCTGTTGTATCTCCGACAGCAGGCCTGTAAAGGGTGCCTCGTAATCCTGTGTTATTCCCCAGCTTGTGCACATCTCCACAGACTTACGTGCATATTCCGAGGCTTTTTCATATTCTCCCATTATATAGCAGAATTCTGCCCTATACTGGTAAAAGAACTTCATAATATTACCTGAGTCTTTTAAACTGCTAAGTATATCCTCGGAGGTCTTTGTGTACATCACGGCATTCTTGTAATCCTCCATCTCGGTGCTGGCTATGATAAGGTTGATATTAAGCAGACCCTTGATAACCATGTTCTGGGATACGCTTACTACCTCAAGCCCCTTGTTGTAGTATTCGATTGCTTCACTATAACGATCCTCTATCCTATAAAGCTCTGCAACATTGTTATAGCTTCTCTCCATCAAGCCCAGGTTGTTGAGCTTCTGACTTACGCTCAGACATTTTTCGTAATATTCTCTAGATTTCTGCATATCATTGTAATACTCTGAATAAACATAACCGATGGCATTCAACAAAAAGGGCATGTGCTTGAATTCCGATAGCCTTTCAAGTATGGACATTCCCCTCATCAGCATTTCAAGGCCTTCCTCATACCTGTTCCTGTTGCATATAGCCCGGCCATACATTACCAATAGCCTGGCATAATATACCTCGTACTGTTCCTTGTCGATTTCATTCATTATGCTTTCCAGACTACCTATATAGGAATCATATTTACGCTTGTTTGACATGATCTCATTAAGGCTTATTATCAGCTCATAAAGCCCTTCGGGATACTCAATCGAATTCAGTAGCTTTTTTGCCTTTACTGCATAAATTATGGCGCTTTTTTTGTCATCTGTTTTGTAGAAAAGGGAAAAACGCCTGATATATGCATCAATAAGCACCTTCAGATTATTTACCCGTATCGCAGCAGTCTCTACTTCTCCATAAAAATACATGGACCTCGTATATTCGCCTATCTGCTCATACAGCTCTCCCAGCCTGCTGCAGACAATCAACCTTTCACTGCTTACATCCTCCAGGTCAAAAAGATTGTATGACTGCTCCAGGAACTGAATGGCCTGGTTCACCAGATTGCTGGATATCATATTGTCAGCCGCATTCATTAGATATTCTATGGCTTCCTTGAACCTGAGTGATTTTGTCATATGGTATATGAGCTCGTCTTTATTTTCCCTGTTCTCCCTGGTGAATTTCTCCTCCAGTATGTACGAAGCTGCCAGGTGGTACCTGTTCCTTGTTTCCTGAGGTATCCGTTCATATATAGACTTTTTCAGATTTATAGAGCTGAAATCATAGGATATCCCCCAGTCATCAACCTTCCGGGAAAGTATGTTCATGGTATCCAGCTGGGCAATTGGATCATCAAGCATTTCACTGCTTACTCCCAGCATTTTGACCAGTATGTCCGAGGATACCGCAGTGTTGAATATGGACACCATCTCAATTATATTATTCTGTTCGGGGCTAAGCTTGTTTATCTTTTCCAGTATAATGTTGTCGATATTAAAGGAAAGGTTCAATGCCCCAAAGTCAACCTTATCCAGGACCCATTCACCTTTGTCATTGACATAGATATGGGAATTCATTACCAGGAAGTATATGATCTCATATATGAATCTGGGATTTCCTTCGGTTTCCTTATACACCTTGGCTGCAAAATCAAGACAAGGCCTGTTCATTCCCAGCAGAAGCCGTATATACTCTGCTGTTTCATTTATATTGAAGTTGTTAAGCTCTATGGTATCCACATAGCCTATTTCATTCAAAGAACGGACCAGCGATTTCAGCTTGGGGTTTTCCTCCATATTTTCTATTCCTGATGCCAGGAGTAGATATATCTTGCCTTTCCCCTCATTTCTGATAATATAGTTGAGCACATAAAGCGAATCCTCATCAATATACTCAAATCCATTGACTTCTATGACAAAGGATTCCTTTGCAGAAGCCTCCAGTATGAAGTTGCCCAGCCTGTAAATGAGCCTGACCTTGTCCTCCTGCCTGATCATATTGAGAGACGCGGCCCCTGTAGGTGAATTGGTGATTTCCGGAATAACACATGCTATATCCGTTATATACTTCTCGATTATGTCCTTTTCGGCGATCCTAATAATATCCCTCAGCAGCATCATAATGAAATTAAAGCTGCCGGACAGTTCTTCATTCAAGGTGTTGTATGCTACAATTATGCCCTCCTGCTGGATTCTATAGGAAGCGGCTTTTAAAAAGATCGATTTCCCTGTTCCCATGCCCCCTTTGACCAGCATTACTCTGGGGGAGAGCTTGTTGTCATACAGATAAGACTTTATAGAGCTTATCAGTTTGTTAAAATGCTGTTCCCTTGAAACAAGAGAGGTCATGAATCGAGGAAGCTTCTGCAGTCTCTTCTTGTCTACGATATTGAACCTTCTTGAGAGCTTCCTGTTTATATCATCTATTATCTTATCCACTGAAGCGTACCTGTCTTCCGGCTTCAATGCGGTACATTTCCTTATTATATCCGTTATCAGGGCATTGTTTCCATCCTCTGAAGCCCCGAATTTCTCAATATCTGCCCTAAAATTGGAACCGTCTATGTTTATCCGGCTGAATAGATAGAACATCAGAGAGCCTACCAGATATATATCCGAAGCCCTTGAATACTCTCCATACTGAAAAGCCTCAGGTGATTTGAAGTAGTTGTTCTCACGGTCGAAGATAACAGACCTCTCCACTCCCTGTAAATAAGGCAGCTTGGCCACCTTCATAAGCGGCTTCTCCTTTTCAAAAACAACAAAAAGCTCACTCATACTAACATTGCATAGCAAAAATCCCCTCGTGTGAAGGTATTTCAGCATAGAGCAGAGTTGTACGGAAAGCTCCAGAATGGTATCAAAGTTTTGATTTCTGACAAATTCAAAAAGACTTATCCCTGTGAAATTTTCATAGGTATAATAATATTTATTTGCCACAACCGGCTTTGCATCTATTTCTGTGATCCTGTTGAAAAAGTAAAATGACATCAGATTTGGGTGGTTCAGATTTTTATAATCATACATGTATCTCTTCATGTAATCCACAAAATCCTGAGTTTCCTTCTGATTGTTTATTATCCTGAGATTCTTGACCATATGGCCTTTTAATGTATCCTCAACAACTGCTGTACTACCGTAGCGATCCTCATTGCTTATCGCCATAACCTTGTACTGAACGTTTATGAACTGCAATTCCTATTCCCCCAGACATGACAAATCTGCTTGAAAACCAAACCTCAGTCCGGATAGCTGTTCCGGACCTCCTATAT
>CAZNMO010000320.1:3325-3644 GCA_964574195.1 uncultured Clostridiaceae bacterium
TTACTTCAGGAATTAACAAAATTAAAGGAAACATATTATTATTTCAGACTCAAGAAGGATAGTCTTTTATAGTAAAGAAGTGCATAGTAACTTCTTTCATTTTATCATATCTGAGTAATGAATAACAACATGTACTAGAGCTTATTGACGCTATGATTTTCAAATCCATCATTTTGCCAATAAGCTCTCTATTGTTGCAGTGCCTGCTCGAATCACAGTCATTACATCTTATTTATTATTGTATGTCTGACCTCAGCTCTAAAGGCCGATGACATTATATCCGCAAGGGTCTTTACATAGTTGAAGGTACCTGCGTCGA
>CAZNMO010000321.1:0-3596 GCA_964574195.1 uncultured Clostridiaceae bacterium
CAGGTGAAGTAAATATTACGCTTGGAACTGTATCGTAATGCATAGGATTGTTAAGTCCCAGTATATGATCTGCTGCGACGATACCCTGATGTGAAGCTACATGTGCGAGCTGCATTTTATTTGTAACATCACCTATTGCATAAACGTTTGGTCTGTTAGTTCTCATGAATTCATCAACTTCTATTCCGTTCTTTTTTTCGTTCAAATTTATATTCAGCTTGTTTAGGTCGAGCGAATCCAGATTAGCCCTTCTTCCGACTGCCATTACAACCTTTTCGCTTGTTACAAAGCTAGTTACATCACCGGTTTTAACTTCTACTATTTTTGATCCGTCTAATGAACTTTTGACTGAAATTGCACTCGTTTTCTCGTATATTCGAATTCCTTTTTCTTCTGCCGATTCCTTTATGCAGTCTGCTGCATCATCATCCAAAATGTTCAGAATCTGCGGTAAAAATTCAATTACATTTACATCAGAGCCAAGGGCTCTGTAAATGAATGCAAATTCCATGCCTATAACTCCACCACCGATTATCGTAATTGATTTTGGTATTTCAGTAAGCTCGAGGAGTTCTTTGCTTGTCAGAATTTCCGGATCATCGCTGCCCTCAATTGGAAGCATGAATGTCTTTGAGCCTGTTGCGATAATTAAATTTTTAAAATTAATTGAAGCATCTACGGATTTATTCAATACAGAAATTGTGTTCTCATCCTTTACCGCAGCTTTTCCCTTAAGGTATTCTATTTTATTTTTATTCATCAAATGCTCAATTCCGGAAACCAGAGTGGATACGACCTCATCTTTTCGTTCGATTATTTTTTTCATGTATACTTTTACAGGTCCTGTTTCGAATCCGAATTCATGTGATTTATTGATTTTTTCGAGTATATCTGTGCTGTTAACAAGCGCTTTTGTCGGTATACAACCATAATTAAGACATGTTCCTCCAAGCTTATCTTCCTCAACAAGCATTACCTTAAGTCCTCCCTGTGAGGCTCTTATAGCAGCTACATATCCTCCCGGTCCTCCACCTATAACCAGTACATCGACTTCATAGTTTTTGCTTACAGGTTTTGAAATTCCAAAAGTATATGAGTTTTTTTTGGCATTGTCGGCGGTTGTTTTGTCTGAGACGTTCGGCTTATCCGCAATCTCTCCTGTAATTATGCCGACAACCTGATTTTTCTTAATCGTATCGCCTTCTTCAATATTTAATAGGTCAATTTTACCGCTGAATTTTGATACAAAGTTAACTGAACCTTTTCCGGATTCTATTGTAAATATAATGTCATTTGGTTTTATGCTGTCGCCTGCTTCCTTGCTTATCTTTCCGACTCTGCCTGTAGAATCATGCCCGGGCAGCTTTTCAACAATTAAATCATATTTCATTTTATTCTCCTTAATACATAAAATAAAAACCTTGTTGCTTCAAATAATAAAAGGGGCATAGCCCCTCTAAAATTTATTTAAAGTCATTCTCAAATTCTTTCAAACATTCTTGCAGCAATGTTACTGAATATGCCATCGAAGGACCACCGCCAAAGGCTACTGATACCATTGCAGCTTCAAGTATTTCTTCTTTAGTTGCACCTGCCTCCAATGCCTTGTATGAATGATATACTATGCAGTATTCACATCTGTTGTAGCATCCTATTGCTACGCTCATAAGTTCCTTTGTTTTTAAATCTAACGCTTTAGGCTCATATGTAGCGCCTAAAAGTCCCATAAAAGCTCCAACGTGTTCAGCATTTGTCTGCGATAAATTTTCAAGACCACCAACAAAGCTATTTAACATTTCTCTTACATTATATGACATAATAAAACCTCCGTTTTAATTTGCTTATGCAATGTTAAGCATAGCAAGTAATTATATTAAGTATAGCAAACAATTTTATAAAGGTCAATAGTTTGTTAAAAAAATATTTTATTTTTATAAGCTGGGAATTTTCCTCGTATAATAAAAAATGCAAGACAATATATTTATAATATTTTGCCTTGCATAGTTTTATTTATACTAATAAATAATGGTTTATTTTTCACACACATTTGATTGCATTTTTTTTAATACTTTATCGAATATAATTAGCTCATCTTCACTTATTCCGTCAATTAGATCACAATTAAAGCTTTCTCCGTATGACAAAAGCTCAGTAATTAAATCATTTCCCTTTTTAGTAAGCTTGATATAAATAATTCTCCTGTCTTCTGTATTCCTCTTTCTCTCAATAAATCCGTCTCTCTCAAGCCTGTCGATAAGCCTTCCGGCACTTGAATCCTTTACATTCATTAAATTTGAAAGCTCTCGTTGAGATATAATATTATTTATTTTAACATAATAAAGTGCAATCCACTGTATTCGAGTAATCCCTGTATTCTGCAGCCTTCGACTAAAGGCGTCTGAAATCTGTTTTGTGGCAGTTTCAGTTATATGTCCAACTCATTTATCTAAGTTAAAAAACATCTATGTCACCTTCTCAATTTTTGTTGTTGATAATTAAACTATAAAACTTTAAATGCACAGTTAATTTATATGATAAAACTGTGTTTGCATAAATATATCATATAAATTACTGAAAAGCAATAATTTCAGCAATTTCCGTATTATTTTAACATATATTCTTTTTAAATAAAATTTGCCAACACAATCAGAGATTGCTGTTTGTACAGGTAATTCACAATAAAACTGCTGAAAATAAAAAATTTATTTTCAGCAGTTTATTCTTTCTTACGCTACCGGAGCTGGTGCTTTTACAACAATGAGCTCCAAAGTTTTATCATGTTTATTTGTTACATTCATTTTAGTTTTAAATGGTATTTTCAAAACCGTTCCATTGCTGTATTCATGAATTTCCTGATCATTTAAGCCTATTGATAAAGTTCCTCTGATGACTGTCATGTAAACATTTGAGTTTGAAATATGTTCGGGAAGTCCTTCATTATTGTTGAATATCATATGTAAATAGTTGATATTTTCATCAAATATGAGCTTTTCCACGGTTTTACTGTCACTAAATGCCATTGTATAAACTTTTTCTATCATGATACTTCCTCCTGTTTTTTATTTAGAATACTACAATTTAATCTTAAGTTCCGTAACTTATGTTACAATATATAATATTAAATATACTTTATAGCTTTTGCCGGACATTTGTTGATTGCTGCAATAATCTCCTCATTTTCATCAGCTTTGTAAATATGTTTATTGACTTTTGCCTTGCTGTTCACCATGATAAAATTATCTTTTGCTAATCTGGTGCATAAGGAACATCCAACGCAGAACTTATCATCCACACTTAATTGCAAATTTTCGTCAGAGGATGTTTCATTATCGTTAATATCTTCGATATCTTCTCTTTTTACTATTTTGGAGGTTATCAATGCCATGACAACAATAGATATGGTTGTTAAAATCCACCTTGTCGTCATGAAAACAGGCCCAAGAAATTTTGCTTCATTCGCAAGCATTGGAATTTTAATTACTGCCCATGCACTCAATATAATTATTATATTTGCTACGCTCGCTCCCTTGTTTATGAGAGTTTTACATACAGGGAATGCTGCGTAAATCGGTCCTGCCGAAAAGCTTCCAAGCAGA
>CAZNMO010000322.1:0-3570 GCA_964574195.1 uncultured Clostridiaceae bacterium
AGTGCAGAATGATTAGCATCCATTATTTTTTCCTCATTTTTTCATCGTCAATTAATATTTTAAATGGTATTCTACTCATTTCATTTGTATCTTCATTAAAATCCACGCAGCTGTCCATAACTAAATTTGCATCCATCAAAATCACTCCTAAAAATATCTGTAAAATATTAATACAGCATATTTAAAATGCTGCATTAATATATTATAACAAATTATTTTTTGTTATTCAATGTATTCTTTTACTTTAAAGCATAAAAATTCCTAAATAATTCTATTTTTTTTGCTCTTCTTAAATTCTTAATTTCAATTTCCCGCTTAAGAGCATCACTTTTATTATCAAACTGCTCAAAGTACCTTAAAACAACAGGTGCTCTTCCTCTTGTATATTTTGCTCCTCTGCCCTCATTGTGCATATTGATCCTTTTTTCCAGATTGACAGTATATCCTGTATATAATGTGCCATCTTTACATTCAATTATGTATATAAAATGCATACCATATCCCCGCAATAACTTGATAATTATATATTAGCACTAAAAATTGAAATAGACAATAGATAACAATAGGTGAACGATTGAGAATGCAGAACAATGCAGAAATACAAGAATTATATTTTAGTCTTACTGCTAATTTTGGAAATTTTAGCTTCGATCATAAAAACAATTGTATCTTCCTCAATTGCTCTTCTATCGCTTTTCTATTGCTTTCCTATTGTTCTTCAATTGACTTTTATATTTCTGTATATTAAAATAATTATATTAATTTTGGAGGAAAAACGATGAAAATAGGTATAATAGGAGCTATGGAAATAGAAGTAGCTGAATTGAGAGAATTGATGCAGGATGTTAAGCAGGAAGAAATCAGCAATGTTATATATTATGAAGGCAAAATCCACGGCAAGGATGTAATAGTTGCCAGATGCGGCGTAGGCAAAGTTCATGCAGCAGTGTGCGCTCAGACAATGATTTTAAAATATTCACCCGATTTAATCATAAATACCGGAGTTGCAGGAAGTCTTAATTCACAACTCGACATAGGTGATTTGGTTATTTCAGATTTTGTTGTAGAGCATGATATGGATACATCTCCGCTGGGAGATCCTGTAGGACTAATTTCAGGCATTAACATAATTAAAATACCAAGTGCAAAAAATGTTGTAGGTATGATAAATGCTGCAGCAAAAACAATAGAAAACACTAACACATTTGTGGGCACAATCGCTTCAGGCGATCAGTTCATATGCAATGTAGAACGAAAAAATTTCATTGTAGCTAACTTTGATGCACTGTGCACTGAAATGGAAGGAGCCGCGATTGGTCATGTATGTTATCTCAATAAAGTCGATTTCTGCATAGTTAGAGCTATTTCAGACAAGGCAGACGGCTCAGCCCATATGGATTTCCCTACTTTTGTTCAGATTGCAGCAAAAAAATCTACTCAACTTATGAATAATTTTCTCAAAAATTTAGCTGATTAATATTATTTCATAATTTTGTCAGTTTAGCATTCATCATTCGTGTTGAATGCTTTTTTTTAAGCATTTTTCTACTTAAAGCGGACATTATTATACTGTTTTATTGATATTAACGGCATTAAATTGCTCAGGATAAAAAACTTTTTTTTTGCAATAATAATATAAATGTAAATTTTTTTAAGAATATATTGTTTTATTTTAAAATATTTGGGTAAAAATCAGTGCATTATTATTTTTTTGCTGATGATTTTTATGATATTTTATATTTTTATCCGGGAAAAATATGAATAATTTTATTACAAGGGGAAAAGGAGAGTTGAAAAATGGATTTATTGCTGAGTTTCATAAAAAGTGTAAACGGCTTCATGTGGAGTTCTCTATTATTGATTTTACTTTGCGGAACAGGTATTTTCTTCACAATTAGATTAAGATTCATCCAGGTGAGAAAGTTTAAGAAAAGTTTTAAACAAACATTTGGTGGAGTAAAAATAGGTATAAAGGCAGGTAAGGAAGGAATGAGCTCATTCCAGTCTCTTGCTACTGCCGTCGCAGCTCAGGTTGGTACAGGAAATCTTGCCGGTGCGGCTACTGCTATAGCTTCCGGCGGACCAGGTGCAATATTCTGGATGTGGATGAGCGCATTTTTCGGTATGGCAACTACATATGCCGAATCTACTGCAGCACAAAAATTTAAAACAGTTGGTTCGGACGGTGCAGTAATAGGTGGTCCTGCTTATTACATACAAGGCGGAATCAAAGGGCCTCTAGGTAAATTTTTAGCAGGATTATTTGCAGTATTTCTTATTATCGCATTAGGGTTTTTCGGAGTAATGGTTCAGTCAAATTCAATAGGAGAATCATTTTATAATGCTTTTCATTTCAATCCTGTTATAGTAGGTATTTTGCTTGCAATTGTTGTTCTCATTATAGTAGTGGGCGGTGTAAAAAGAATTGCTTCAATGACAGAAATAGTTGTACCTTTCATGGCATTATTTTATATATTGGGTTCACTTATAGTGCTGTTTTCAAATTTCGGTGCAACTCTTGATGCCTTCAAACAGATTTTTGTAGGAGCATTTAATCCTCAGGCAGTAGTCGGTGGTGCAGTAGGAATAACGATACAAAAATCAGTAAGATACGGAGTTGCAAGGGGACTGTTCTCAAATGAAGCAGGTATGGGTTCTACGCCACACGCACATGCGCTTGCAAAAGTTAAGCATCCTTGCGACCAGGGTCTCGTAGCCATTATGGGGGTTTTCATAGATACGTTTGTAGTTTTATCAATGACTGCTCTTGTAGTAATTTCTACAGGATCTGTTTCCTCGGGCAAAACCGGAATACTTTTGACACAGATAGCTTTTAACACCGTCTTCAAAGGATTCGGCAACATTTTTATAGCAATATGCTTGTTTTTCTTTGCATTCACGACAATCATCGGATGGTATTTCTTCGGTGAAACAAATGTTAAATATCTGTTCGGTCCAAAAGCAGTTAAAATATATTCATTTATTGTAGCTATCTTTATAGTTTTAGGCTCCGCGCTGAAAGTTGAACTTGTTTGGGAATTAGCTGATTTCTTCAATGGTTTGATGGTTATTCCCAACCTTATCGGATTGCTTGCAGTGAGCGGCGTGGTAATTGCATTAACAAAAGAGCATGAAAATTTAAGCAAATAAAAACACACCCGCTGAATTCACTTCATAGTGAAGCAGGCGGGTATTTTTTTATTTGCTTGATTACAATAACGGCGCTAAAAGCCGTGATACAGATTCTTTAAATTTTATGGTTATTCCTCTTTCAAGATATGTTTCTCTTGTAAGCTCCAGAGAATAATTCAAGTCTTCAAGGAACGCTTCCTTTAACACTACGGATGTTTTTGTATCATAAATTATTGCATTGCATTCAAAATTTAGCTTGAAGCTTCTGAAGTCAAAATTCGCTGTTCCGACAGATGATACTACACCATCAACAACCAGGGTTTTAGCGTGGAGGAATCCATTTTCGTATGTATATACCTTTGCCCCATAATGAAGAAGCTCACCGCAATACCAGTAGGTTGCCCAATATACAAATGGATGATCCGGTTTACACGGTAT
>CAZNMO010000323.1:0-3543 GCA_964574195.1 uncultured Clostridiaceae bacterium
TGGTATAGATGATGAAAGGCGGGCCGCTTTTTCGGGACCTATTCTCTTAATAGGCGGCAAAGCGAAATAGGAAAGGGGCCGAGTTGACTGATGAGTGCCTTTTAAGCCTTTATTTCAAATTGAAAAGGCTCTCATGTGGAGCTAACATGGCTGGCTACATACAAGTATAGCCAAATCAAGATGAGATGGGACGGCCGTTCAGAGGCCGCAGCGGGACTACCATAGGAAAGCCCGCCCCCGCTAGCTAACATAGAAAGAGATTCCCGGATAGCAGTAGTCTCTATGTGAATCTCTTCCCGACCGGCCAGGCCGAATCGGGGCACCACTTGGGATGGGAATGGCTCAGCCCACATGCATCATTTGATGAAAGCACTCCAGTCGCCTCCGATGATTGGTTTGTCAACCACGCTTTCTCTCCCTCAAAACAATGCTCCTCACCAAATGCCCTTCCTTGGGTTGGGGCAACACAGCAATGAGTAGTTCGCTCCAGGACCCCACCCCCTCGAGAGCAAGATGCCGGCCGAGATGGAGCTGGGAGCAAACCTAGACTTTCCTGGGGCTTGCCTTACCTCAACATCTAAATAAATAAAGGGCGGGCGCCGAAAAGGAACCAGCCCTGCCTCTTCAAGAAAGCTTTGCTTGGTAGGCGCTGCCTACTCACTCGGACAATGCTCTGAACACGAAAGTGTGCAGTTCCGCCCCCTTCTCCCATGCTGAGTCACAGGCAGCGCCTCGGAAAGCACGGACGAGCCACATGCAGGGAAACTTGCACGTGTGGTTCTGGCCGGGGACCCCGGTATACTGTACTAATATGTGTAGGTTCCCGTAATTCGAGTGAGATTGTCATGGCGCAAAAGCAGATATGGTCCGGTATTCCCTTGTTCCCTGTATTGGTTATGTTCTTTATATCTCGTCTAGCAGAAACTAATCGAGCTCCGTTTGATCTCCCAGAAGCGGAAGCTGAATCAGTTGCAGGCTATAATGTAGAATATGCGCGGGATGCGATCCTTAATAGTTCACTGTTGGCGGAAGCCAATGTCCCGGGGTCTCGGGGACTCATTCTGACTGAAACAAGGGGCGGGTCTTTACCAACTTCCAAATATTCTATTTTAGGGAAAAGGTGAGCGCCTAGCGCGAAAGGTTGCTTTACTAAGTAAGATAAGGCAAGAAGCAAGGGCGCAGCAGCTGCACGAAAGCCCTTGCTTCTTAGCGCATCCCTTTTCTTGCTCGTTAGCGCTTGACTAATGACGATAGAAAGAGCCTTTCTTGCTTGTTTAGTAAAGTCTCGCTTTTTGATAGGAGTAGGTGCTTGCTAGGGCAGGGCACTTTTCATTCTTCATTCGAAACTAACAAGTGTCGGGTCGGGGATTTCTGCCTTGTTATCAAAAAGGGAGTTGGGTAAAGCAAACTCTCTCCTTGGAGGAGCACGGGCTTAGTCAAGTAGAACCGGGTTGCGCTGCTTGATGCTCCGATCGAAAACAAATCAGTGGGGCCATGCCGGTACGACTGAATATGCGTTAGAAAGGTCAATCCCTCCCCTACGACACCAAAAAAACCGGGCCGAACTTCTAAACCGCCCGCTTCCATAGAACAATATCGTGGCAACGTAGACCTAAGTGGTCATATTGGATCCTTGGGAACCATCACAAGTACGGCCGGCCTATATATATTTGAACGAAAATGCCGTGTCGTCCAGCGGAGCCTAGAAGAAGGTGACTCGCGCAGACAGCTGACTCCTTTTCAATAGAAAAGAATAGCCAAACCAACCCAGCTGGCTGGTCAATCTCAGAGATCTTATCGGCCGGCAAACCGGAGACGGACGACCACGGTCCCGGCCTTACCAGCACCGGAGGTGTACTAATCAATGAACCCACGAAACCAACCTTCTTTTATGACAAAATAAACCAAGCCTAAGCGGTCACGACATCTTGTTGATATTGATTGAGTTGGAGGAACTTTCGCTGACTGAATCCATCCCCTAGACCGCGGTAACCTTCGTAACCAAAGCGTCACGACAACATCCAAAGGTGACCTTTGGGTTCTTAAGTAGGGGGGCAAGGAGGAGCACGTAGGAATGCCGACCACTACATAAGCCACTAGTGGCTGAGAGAAAGCAAGCAGCACCTTGTATAGGTTGGGCGGAGCTTAAAGAAGCAAGCCCCTATCAGAGAAAGCCATTGCGCGCTAGCCTAGCTAGCTAACGTTTTTCAGCTGGCTGTTATGTTAGTTGTAGCGCGCCTTCCCTCCTTCTCTCACTTTGGAAAGATTTTTCAGTATTTTCTTATGATGACCTGGTCGAGAGAGTACGATACATCGGTGTAAAAGATTTCCTTTTTTCTGTGAGCTTGGTTTACTTGACCGAAGGGTGCAGTAGAACTTGAAGGAGAGGAATAAATACCTGGTCTATAATTTTGACAAAAGGAGGACCGCTATTGGGAAATATCTTCTTGGTCGTCATCAAAGAAGTTGACGTCCGGGGCTTCCTCTTTCCCTTTAAAATCAAAAAAAGCGGTGAAGTCCATCCTAAAGTTCCAAATCTACATCCAACACCAGAGGTTCCTGATGAGAACAAATTGTAAGGCGTTGAAAGAAACCCTTAAGAAAGATGTCAAGACCCTCTTTGACTTTGATATAGAACACATAAAGGGGGAGAGTCACAGTCTCCCTTATTTCCTAACAATAAAATGCATTTTTGGAAAGGCCAGTAACAATGCGATATTCCATAGATAAGCAAGAAACTGAAGCCTCTCTTTTTATTTATGATGTACCGGCTTGAATTCACTTTCACTTTAGGAAAGGATTTCTTTCTCCTCAAAGTAGGTGTTCGCTCCGCAGCACGAACAGGTCGAGATGCGACGTCGATCACATCGGGTGGGGCCATTCTCCCAGAGCAGAGCTTGAAGCAAGGGTCAGAACTTTAGGCGGGGGCCTCTGGCTCAGGATCAGGTGAGGGCGCTGGAGGGGGTGTTAGCTCTTCGACAGAACCAAGCCTTCCCGCGGCTGAAGAAGAGCCAGGGGATCGGTCCGAGATCGAAAGAGCCTTGGATCAACTTGAATTGGCCAAGATTAAAGAACAAAAAGATCGCTTGGCCGAACAGATTAGCCCCCTGATTGAATCGGAGAAGGCACGCCTAGTTCGAAGGTTGTGGCACCACAACTTGGGTGAACTTCCATCACCAAGTGAGATGGTCGAAATGATTATTGACCGCTTCGCCAGCAAAGCTGCCTATAATGCCAACAAACCCAATGTCCCCAGGGCTAATTTACGGCACTTGAGGGCTTGGTTGACACGAGCACAACAATCGGCGGAGCGCGATGGGAGGGGAAACATGAGTATAAAAAAGAAGATTTCTTCCATATCCATAATTGAAGGATATTGAAAGTAGAAGAGCTGACGTATTGTTTCACATTTGAATTTCTCAACCATTCTACGTTCCCGAAATGGATCCTATCAAATATTTCACATTTTCTATGATTATCTCTATTTCAGGTATTCGGGGAATCCTCCTTAATAGACGAAATATTCCTATTATGTCAATGCCA
>CAZNMO010000324.1:0-3515 GCA_964574195.1 uncultured Clostridiaceae bacterium
ATTGCAGCTAGCGCGCTTGACTAATGACGATAGAAAGGGCCTTTCTCGCTTGTTTGAAGCCATATAAGGCTTTCTTCAATCGGCAAACAAGGGGGAAGTCTGCCACACCAACCCTTTAAGAGATAGGGACTCCAGCGCAGCGGTAAGAAAAAGTCACTCAGTGAATCGGTGGATCACACACTTGGAGACAGGGACAGGGGCATGCCTGACTCTTTAGAAAGTATACAAGTGTTGAAAGAGTGAAGTCTGGGGACAAGGGTAAACGTGAGGAATGGCACCTCCGCCCTACTAAAGAAGTTCGCAAGCAAGGGACATGCCGAACACCTACCTTTCCAACTAAGTCCAAGGCGAGGACCCTTTAATTGACGATGCGTTCCGTCGTCAGCAAGCGGTGGCCGACAAGGCCCCTTTCCAACGAGTCAAGTGGCTGAACGCCCCTTTCCCTAAATATCTTGGGAAGCGAAGAGGACAGGTTTGAAACTCATTCGGTAATCTTCTCCTGAAGGTAGGCATTTCCCCAAGGCACTGATATGATGACTCTCTCAATTACACGTGTTTTAGGGAGTTGAACGTCTTATTCTTATGAGTGGCCTATGTGAATATAAGCCAGGAGCAAGGATTCCGGAAAGTCAAATTCTATATTGCAAGTGCAAGTCGACGTTTCGAAAGTGAAAGCCGGCCCTAAGCAGGATCCAAAGACGTTTAAGTCCAGTTCCAATCTGGATATAAAAGTCGACGTTCAATCGTCGAAAGTGAGATCTCTTTTAGTCCGGTCTTCTTTTCTCTTTTGAGTCAGGTTCTTAAGACAGGAAATCGGGTTTTCTGAATATCTCTCTTCCGGTCTGGCCTATTAAGTAAGTTAGTTAGAGATCGAAAGCTGAGAGAGACTAGACTTCTAGTAAGAGTAGGTGCGCCTTAAGTTGAGGAGAGCTGTTCACAAGCAGTGGTTATGAGCTCTTTCTTGTTCCGGTTCAGAAGAGGCTGCGCACCTTCAGTTGCACTAGTGGATTGAATAACCTTTTTTTTGAGTGCCAACAAAGTGCATGTGTTCTTGGTTAATAAAAACACAAGTATAGGCTGGAGGACTGATACTATAAGTAGGACAAAGGCCTTCAAAGAGAAATGAAAGGATTTTTGGAGCATTTTTCCACTTATCCAAGGAATCCCTTTCTTGACATTTGTATTTGAGAGAGAGAGCTGTGCTTAGGTCAGTTCCTTCAGTCCACTTTTTTGGTAAGCCAAAAGTGCACCCCACGGAGCGGTAAGTAAGTAGTCCCGTATGAAATTCAGAAAACATTCATATCTGGCACTTGAGGAGGTCAATCTTAAGTGTTGGAAGCTACTGCTAAGGGACTCCCCCTCATCTAGAAAGGATAGGCAATTGAGAGAGAATAGGGCGATAGCGACAGACACAGGAACTGAAATAGATTTCGACGATTACTTCCGTAGAGGAGAGGGGAAAGCTGCTTAGATAGGGCGATAGCCCGGTTTTGATTGTTTATCCTTTCCTGCGCTTGTCTTGTATTGAGGTATACCGAAGAAATGAGTAAAAGTAGGTAACAGAAGGGGAGGGATTGCTGTTTTTTATTAGTGAGGACAAGCCGCTTTCATTTTCAACAATCTAATGGTAGGGCGAGTAGGCGGTTCGTATCTTTCTATGACCCCCAGAATAAGAAGTTGGAGGATAGGCAGAGCAAGAGCTCTTGAAGTCTACCCGGGCGCGCTTCTTCATTCATCCATTTAGGCCCGGCTAGGAACACGTGGATCCAGGGAACCTGGCTCGGGAACAGCTTCTTACTAGTAGGAGCTAATCACAGTAAGAGAGTCCAATCTCTGAAATAGAGCTTAGTCTCTCCATAGTAGTCTACTAGTAGAAGGCTTAGGTTATGACTTGATCCAATAGAGTCAGAACACCTTTCTATCTAAAAGAAATGGTGCTCGATGAAAGGATCCAGATTCCACACTATGCTGTGGGCTGGGGAGAGAGCTGCTCTGCGAAGCTGGGCGTTCAGTGTTCTTATGGAGGAAGCATACTCGAAAGAGAATTGAAAGGGCCTTCAAAAAAGAGCGAGGGAGTGATGGGCAACCTTAGTCTATATGTTGCTCGTGAGCCGCCAAGTACCAGTCTCGCAACAGTATTGGCGCAAAAGGATCGGTCCTTCACTTGCTGATCGTTCGCGAGTCGAACTCGCTCTCTTGCCACGCCTTTCACTCACTCGCTTGAGTCGGACTCAATCACTCTTTGAGTTTGGAGGATCATTCGTTATTCACTCTCTTGCTATTACCCGCAGGGAGCGCAGCAACCAAGATGCATATTATCATATAGAAAGAGGCGAAGCGTAGCGATTCGTACTACCGGAAAAGTTTCGCTAACCGGCAGGCAATAGAATCAGCCGATAGGCGCAGGCAAGCGTAGCGAATCACATAGATAAGCCCCTACCTGCCAGCTAAGGATGGATAGGGCGGGCGAAGCGCGAAGGGGATGGATGTCTGAGCGGTTGAAAGAGTCGGTCTTGAAAACCGAAGTATTTTTAGAAATACCGGGGGTTCGAATCCCTCTCCATCCGCGAGGTCATAAGTTCTCTCTTGCCTTATCTATAGATAAGAACGAATCGGATCGACTCGACTGATATGATAGATGGAATGGTAGTTTGTGTTATATTTAGTTAGGACCCTGTCTCCCTTTCGTTATCTTCCGCTCTCCTTGTATAGGTTGGGAAAGGGCCGGGTGGATTACCTTTGGGAGCTAAGTCGAAGATCTCGGTGGTCTTGTGAGTGGTTGATAAACTGCGATTGCAGTTTTCTTTAGGAAGTCCCATAGCAGTGAGGCTTAACAGATAAAGAAAAGGGTGGATACTTTTCCGGGTAGAAGGTGACAACCCTAATGAATTGACTATGAAGGTGGCTCTTAGCTACATCAGCGCTCAAATTCCAACATCGTTATTGCCCAGGCTTCGATGATCAACCCCTGGCACATTTAGGTTTTGATCTTCGGCCATCCTGGTCCTCAGGACCCAACACTATATTATTCCACTATATTTCCTTTCAAATGAAAAGATGCAAAAGGTGTTGATACGTCCTATCCACATAGAAATCTTACCCTCTTCCACACATTACCGGTGGATGCTACAGCCGCTATCACTTTGGCTGCAGGATGGGAATGAAGGTCGAGGAGGCAGGGAAGAAAAGGTTATTCGCTATTGGCTTACCCTTATATCAGGCCTTGGTACGGCCTATACATGATGGATGAAGGTTTTGGCAAGGTTCAGAATGGATGGTACCTATAATCAGACCCAACCGTTGCAGTACTTGAGAAGAAAGCCAAAATTCTTCTCTTTTTATCTATCTTAAGGCTGCTACCGATTCCTTATCTGTTATCCTGACGTCCTGTATGCAGGGTTGTTCGGAAATCCCTTTGCAACTTCCTGGACCGGTCATACTGTGTTCTGTAGTCTTTCAATTACCATATAGTGTCTCTAATATCATAAAGGCTCTAGGTCATCGGGTGTGACGTT
>CAZNMO010000325.1:0-3513 GCA_964574195.1 uncultured Clostridiaceae bacterium
ACTTCTTTGAAACGCGTGTGACTGACTACCAAACAGGTGGTGCGTTAAGCTGGTAGGTGTGATTGCATTACATGACTGACTCATAAGTTATTCTTAAACTCAAGAAAATGGCTGCTTTTGCAGCCATTTTCTTGAGCAGATATCATCTCTTTTTATTAATAGGCAAAATCATGTTGATTATACAAGTTCAATAATCATTGCTTCTATAATATAGAACTTGAAAAGTAGCTTTAAAGCTACTTGCTTCTATTTTGTCCATTCTACAGAAAATTAAAGTTTGCTTAACATCTTATTATTTGATATCTCTAAGAGAGAAAGCGATCCTATATCTTTCATCAGTTTGAAATGTAGTAGAATAATAAATTCTCTCAGGTTTCATTAACCACGATGTTAATTCATCTTTACCAACCTCACCTGCAAAGCAAACAGGCTGTAATTTAGACAAGAGATTATATAACTCTGTCTTAATATCACTTTGTGAGACGTACCAATCTTTTGTAAAAATACTATCAATATCTTTTAAAATCCTTTGGGCTATTTCTTTCCTATCATCTTGTTCTTTACATTCAACAAAATAGCCCACCAAGGCATAATCTATACTACTTAAATGAACTGCACCTAAATGATAATGCTCTTCTGCCTGTCCAAAATTCCAAGCTAGCCATTTACAATAACATTTATTCCAAAAAAATTTCCTGACATCACATTCAGCAATAGCTGCAAATTTTTGAAAGGTCTTTCCCAAAATTTCTCTAGTATCATAATAACCATTTTGCAGGTTGATGGCTTCCACCTTTATAGACTCTAAATATAAGTCTATCTCTATTTCAGAAGCATACTTAGCAGCATAAACCCCAAATCCTTCTGCAAAAATTGGAAACCTTACTGGATAACGATTAAATATCATCAACCAGTGCCTTAACTGATCAATATTACCTCCAATTTTCTGAAAAATTCGTGCAAAACAATCAGCCTCCACATCCGTTAGATTATGATATTTATTGTTATTGAGCTCTAATGAGAATAGTAAGACAAATCTAAAAAGTTCATTTGTGGTGCCTAAAGCAAGTTGAAATCGTTGAAGTAAAGAAAAACTATGCTCCCTACAAATGAGCATAAGACTAATAAAGTCTTCATATCGCTCTATAGCACTTATTAATTGATTTGGAGAATAATTCAACAAAAATAAGAATATCTGATATTGAAAAGTGTTGGCCTGCTCTAATTTTGGAGAACGCCACCAAACATGCCAATTGTTGGCCAAATATTGCCAATCTCTCTCTTTAAGCGCTTGTATGAATTTCTTAGCTGCTTCGTTTTCCCAAATTGGCACTTGCTGTTGTTGAGGAATTTCAATATTGATTTGAAACTTATTAAATCTACCTTCTAAGAAAGCATTTATCTTAGGATTATTTATTACACTGAATGAGATTAGCTCCCATAGACTTTCTATGAGAATATTAGAAATGATAAAAATCAGTGCCAATCGTTTGGCACTTTTATCCTCAGTTTCATCCCAAACACGTAACTCTTGTATTAACCACTGTAACAGCCCCTTTAAAGTGTTTCGTTCATCTTGAGTAAGGGAATCTTCTAATCCTCTAAACTTTTTATAATAAAAATTTTCTAAAACAGGGTAATCCTGTATTAAATTTTTATAAATTTCATAGCATTCATCTCTAGAGAATTTGAAAGGAATATCCTCCGGAATGGACATTATCATCTTTAGAGCCCGATAAGGCTCAATAGGATTAATCGTTACAATACTATCTGTAATTAAAGCTCTCAAAAATATTTTGTTCTGTTCTAACACTTCCATACTAAACACTCCTGATGATCTAAAGCAGTCCATAAACTTTCAAATGCATCAGCAATTAGACGACCATCAGACACCTCTTGAAAAATATGGTGTGCCTTTCCTAAACTATTTACTGAAGCTCCTAATGACCAAGCCCTTGGTCCAATGCTAGTTTTAGGGAAGATAAGGAATCGATCATGAAACGACCAGCCGTATTGACCGAACTTGGCTCTAAACTCTAGCTTCAAACCAAACTTATTTTCACAACTATTCTCTAACTCCTGACCATAATTATTTAGTGCATCTTTTTTTGTTTGACTATCTGTACCTGATGGAAACTCCAAACCTGTAATAGCTTTTAAATTTGAATTAGAATGCGAACAATAAAATAAAGTTCGCAAAATATCTTGAGGTGATAAGTACGGATCCCAAAGGTAAACTGATTCTTGACCATAATGTTGAATAAGTGTCCTGAGATCATCATATGCTTTAACAGACTGATCACGATTGTATTGAATCAACTTCTTTTGCTCTAACAAATCTGTTTTTTCATGTTCATATAACCGCTGCGACGTCCATGTATGATTTAATATCTTCGATTCGTTTTTATCAGTATCTATATTAAACGATTGATTTGTAATTATACCTATCCGAATTAGTTCTCTCTCTGTGCTGTTATTTTTGATATAAAAACCTCGAGGCTCATGCTCAATCATAGCGCTATTCATTATGACTCCATGAATAAAGGAACTTTTTGCAGAAGCTGCTAATAGAATTTTTCTATCATCATCCCATAAGTAATATCGATGTACACCTCTTTCATGCATCATCGGAATAGTTACGTCGTTAGCATCAATTCGACAAGAATAGAAATCTTGGCATGTTTTATCATCCAAACGAATACAATTAAAAACTAGGTTTTTACCTTCAGAAGAGGCTTTAGGATGCCAAGCTACTTTTAAAGTTAATGCATTACCTTTTTTTGAATGATGTAAGTCCGTCATTACAATGGAGACTGGCAATTGAATGATAAGATTTCCTAGTCGATCTGATAAACTTGCTAATTTAATTGGTATAAATTTCTGAATTTCTTCGGATAACTGTTGTAATAAATTGGGATGATCGAAGAAAACTTTAAAATTATCTTTCGTTGTATCAAACCACTCAAAAACATGTGAACCACTCCAAAAGTTATTTTTTAGTATTCTATTAAGTGGTACTTCTTCTGTAGCATCAGATGGGACAAATATTCTAGGAATTAAATGAAGGTTATTTGAAAATAATAAATCCTTTTGATTCGCAGCCCATACATTATTTTGAGCTAAATTCATCAAAAGGGCTTTTACCTCTTCCATGCTTAATGAGTATTTTATTATTCCAAAAGAAAAATCTTTTAAACCTTGTATTTTTAACGGCTTTGGATTCAAAAAAATTTGCTTTTGAAGCTCTTCTGTCGGCTCCTCTTGAGCAATAACTACAGTCAAAACATTAAAGGGCTCAGGGTTTCCATTCCCCTTAGGTATCGCAAAAATAGTTATAATCTCGAACTGATTGTGAAAACCAATGATATTAGGCTCTAATAACTCAAATATAGAATGTATATAGTGTGAAGCTTCTTGCATAACTTATCTACTATTACTCTCATCTAGATCAACCCTATCATACGCACTTCTTAACAACAAAAAATCTCTTAGATTCTCAAATCAACCCCCTCA
>CAZNMO010000326.1:0-499 GCA_964574195.1 uncultured Clostridiaceae bacterium
CCCGCTTGTAATCCAAGCGTCCGCTCTGTTGTATCTCCGACAGCAGGCCTGTAAATGCTGCTTCGTAGTTTATCGTTATTCCCCAACTTGTACACATCTCCACAGACTTACGTGCATATTTCGATGCTTTCTCATATTCTCCCATGGCATAGCAGAATTCCGCCCTACATTGATTGAACAGATCCATAAGGTCCCCCGAATACTTGGAGCTAATAAATTCTTTTTCCATGTCATTATAAATAAGCAGCGCCTTATTATAGTCCTCGATTTCAATATTCGTCATTGAAATATTTAAATAGGCAATATACTCGACATATCTATCCCTTATAACAATGGAATTCTTAAGAGAATTTTGATAGTACTGCAGTGCTTCAGAGTGCTTGTCCTCCATCCGGTATATTTCGGCCAGGTTGTTGTAGCAGACACCCAGATAGAAAGAATCACTTAGTTTCTGGCTTATTCCCAGACACTTTTCATAATACTCCCTTGCTTTCTGCTT
>CAZNMO010000326.1:543-3475 GCA_964574195.1 uncultured Clostridiaceae bacterium
AAGGGGGTACTGAAGCTTTCTGTAAATACCCATATCTTCAAGTACACCGACGCTTTCCTGAAGACATTCCAGCCCTTCAGCCGGCTTTCCTTTATAGGCAAGAAACCTTCCATAGATACCAAGCAGCCTTCCATAGTGGAATCTGTACTTTTGCTTGTCGATAGTGCTTAAGGCATTCTCCAGTATCCTGATATAAGTGCTGAATTTCCTCTTATGAAGCATCATTCTGTTTATTGTGATTATGCTCTCGTATATGCCTTTACGGTAATCCACCGTCCTGAGAAGCTTCTTTGCGGCTGTAAGGTATTTCAATGATGCTTTTCCATCGCCTGATTTGTATAGTAAGGAATATTTCCTTATATATAAATCTATCATCAGTTCGGTATTACCTTCCACCTTCGCCAGGCCTTCCACCATATCGTAGTGGTAAGCGGCTTTGGAGTACTCGCCGATGTATCCATTCATTTCTCCCAACATGGTGGCTATGGTTTTCATTTCTTCAATATGCTCATCCTTCGAAGTCAACTCATAAGCATGTTCAAGAAACTGTATTGCAATATTGATGGATTTGTTCAATATCATGTATTCCGAGGTTTCCGTTATGTATTCCATAACCTCGGAATCCATCCCTGACTTCAGCATCTGGTTTATCAGCTCATCCTCATTACCTCTGTTATCACGGCTGACTCTGTCCCTCAATATCTTTACAGCTTTTTTATGATATGCAATACGATCCTCATGAGATATATTGTCATATATGGACTTTTTCAGGTTCAGGGAGCTGAAGCTATAGGATGCCCCCCAATCATGCTGGTTTCTTACAAGTATATTTATAAAGGACAGGTAGTTCATCTGATTGATCAGCTCTTCTTTTTTTAAATCAAAAAAGTTTTGAATTATATATGTGGGTACTGCCATGTTAAAAACCGATACTACCTTCAGCAGTTTCTGATAATTGGGGCTAAGCTTGTAAACACTGCTCCAAAGGTCAATTTCATCGTTATTACCGAACCGCAGTGAATCCTTGTCCACCTTATCAAATGCCCAATGGCCGTCATCTTTGACATATATGCTATTGTTGGAGAACAACATGAATAAGGTATTGTATATTGATTCCGGACTACCCTTTGTTTCTTTGTGTACCAGTCTGGCAAATTCAATAGGAGCTTTGTCCATACCAAGTACAAGCCTGATGAATTCTCCGGTATCATTGAGCTCATAGTTCTTTAAGACCACTGTATCCAATAAATTTTCTTCTTTGAGCCCAGTGTAAAACTCCATTAGATCCTTATATTCTACATAACTTTCAATGCCGGTTGCCATTATAAAATAGAGTTTTGATCTGTTTCCACTCTTTATCAACTGTTCGATAAGCTCTCTGGAATCAGCGTCTATATATTGGAAATTATCGATAACTATTACAAAATGGAGCTTACTGGAGGCTTCCATTACAAAATTGTATAGTTTTTGTATTACGTTGTCCCGGACTGGATCCAAAAGAAAGCTCCGTTGGGGACTAGGCTGCTTGAAGCTGTCCATATCTCCCATATGCTTCTCTATCAGCTCTTTATCCACATATTGCGAAATGCTTTTTGTCAATAACTCCGAGGCCTTTGACTGAAGTGCTTCTTTGCTGTTGAGCATTATAGAAACAGGTATGAAGCCCTCATGCTCTATCCTGAAATATAGCGCATCCAGGAAGTTATCTCTACCTAAGCCTTCAGACCCTTTTAAAACAGTGGCCTTATTGGTCCTGTCAGCAAAAAAATGCTCCTTTGCGTTATTCAGTATCCTTTCTATTAAATTATACCTTGCCACAGGCTTCATCCTGAAGCGAGGCATTGTCTGAATATAGTCCTTTTCTATCAGACAATAATTCTTTCCAAAGCTCATGTTTATTGCATCAATTATTTCATCGACTGACTGGTACCTTTCAGAGAGTTTGGACGCAGTACACCTGCTGAAAATTTCTGTCGCCTGCTTGTCCAGGCCGAAACCTTCATCGGTTGGAAGCTTCTGACCATAGAACTTGAATTCCGTCCAAATATTATAAAGGATAATTCCAATCATATATATATCTGATTGTATAGAATAGCTTGGATCACGACTTACTTCAGGGGCCTTAAAATATGGGCTTTCATTTTTAATTATTATTCTTCCGCTGAGCTTTTCCGGGAATGGAATGGTCAATACCTTCAAGTAGCTGCTGGTACCATCGTTAACTACATGAAGGTCATCAGGATCAAGCCCGCATAGAACTAGACCTCTGAGGTGCAGGTATTTGGCTGCATGACACAAGTCTATAATAAGCTTCAGCTTATGATCTATATCTATACCATCGCAATAGTCCTTCAGATGGATACTTTCAAAATAATCATAGGTATAGTAATACTGATTGGTCGAAACGGACTTGTAATCAATTGACCTAACCCTGTTGAAAAAGAAGAATTTCATGAGATTGGGATATTGATACTGTATATAGTCATAAAAATTGCTCTTCATATATTCTATGAAGTCTCTGGTGTCATTCTGCAGATTGATGATCCTCAAATGCTTAAGCAGATTTCCATTCTGGATGTCTTCTACCACGTATGTTGTTCCAAATGAATCAAATGGCTTTTCTTTAACAACCCTGTATTGTTCATTTATCAACCGCAATTGAAATCAACCCCTATACAGAAATTACCTTCCTTTTTTTCATTCTATCACAGTTCTGTTATGTATAAAATAGCAACATTATATTGTCATTTTGAGCGAAACGAAGAAGCTAATGTCTGCCGCTCTCTGTAGGTCAAGATCCTTCACTGCGTTCAGGATGACAACGAACGTTGCTAACGGGCAAATAAAAAAACAACAGCGATTGCTGTTGTTTTTTTATTTACCCGGCGGCGATCTACTCTGCCAGGACCCTGCGGTCCAAGTACCATCGACA
>CAZNMO010000327.1:0-3446 GCA_964574195.1 uncultured Clostridiaceae bacterium
TGCTTCATCATCCTTTATGGGACTAAGTGAACCATCTTGCCTGATTCTATATGCGAAGGGGCTTAGATAGGTAAGGTGCTCCCCATCCTCCGCTACAATAGGGACAGCATCCGCTCCAAGAATATATATATAACCGTTCACCTCGATGGATGGCCGCTGTTTCCTTGGTATAACCAACAACTCACCTGGATAAATATAGTTGGGGTCATCGATGTTATTGACTTTCAGCAGCGTCTGCGTTGAAATACCGTATCTTTGGGCTATCCTCCAGATCGTTTCCCCACGCTGCACCCGATGGCGCAGTGCAGGTATCAGTAGTCTGAGTCCGGGGTATATATTGGAGGGATTTGCTATTCGGTTGGACTGGACGATGGATTGTATACTTACACCGTAGGCCTGGGCAATTCTCCATAGTGTCTCCCCTGATCTAACTATATGAAATGTATCTTCTGTGGGAATCACCAGGGCCTGGCCTATCAGCAGAATATTGGGATCAGGAAGCCCATTGACATTCACAATCTCCGACACTCTGACCTGGTACAGCGAAGCTATATGCCAAAGGGTCTCTCCCGGTTTGACTACATGAATGAGCATATTACACCCCCTGTTTACTTTATGCCAGAATTGCAAAGCTTACGCTGCAAATCTCCGGTTAATATAATTTATGCCGGTATTATTTCGCTCAGAATAGACCATATAACAAAAATACATATTATAATCCTGCCAAAGCATGGTGAGGCTTCCGTTCAATGTAACAATTACTCCCCGGGATGAATATTATGATAGTATTCATTGTGCGTAACAAGGGGTGATAGTTTGGAAACATTGAGAATAGGTTCCCAAGGCCCGAACGTCAAGCTTATACAAAGTCTGCTTGCAAAAATAGGATATGATCCCGGTGCTGTGGATGGGATTTTTGGACAGCAGACCAGGGAAGCGGTCAGAGAATTTCAGTTGGATAACGGGCTTGAACCTGATGGAGTGGTAGGGCCTCTTACATGGAGCAGGCTTGAGAGATTGCTGCTGGGCTATGATACCTATTCAGTCCGCCAGGGAGATACACTTTACAGCATAGCGAGGAGATTTTACACCACACTGAATGCCGTACTTACGGCAAACCCGGGAGTAGATCCCAGGAGCCTCAGAATAGGGCAGAAGATCATAGTACCTTATGGCATAGATGTGGTATTCACGGACATTGACTATACCTATGAAATTATGGATAGGAACATCCGTGGACTGAAAGCGAGATATCCCTTCATTGAGGTCGGTGTGGCCGGAAAAAGCGTACTTGGCAGGAACCTATACTATATAAGACTTGGGAGCGGACCCACTGAAGTGTTCTATAATGGCGCACATCATTCATTGGAGTGGATCACTGCTCCTCTCCTGATGGAATTCGTTGAGAACTTCGCCCGCGCTTATTCAAACAATTCTTTTATAAGCGGATATAATGTAAGGGATATTTGGAAAAGAAGCAGTATATATATAATGCCCATGGTTAACCCTGATGGTGTGGAGCTTGTACTTTCCGGCCTAAAAAGGGATAATCCCTATTATAGCAGGCTGCTGCAGTGGAATGATACCGGGCTGCCCTTTTCCCAGGTATGGAATGCAAATATAAGGGGGGTGGATCTGAATCGCAACTACCCGGCATCCTGGGAACAAGCCAAAGCGCAGGAGCCTTCCTTTGGAGTATATGGGCCGGGACCAACCAGGTATGGAGGGCCTAGCCCACTCTCTGAACCAGAGACTCAGGCGGTAGTGAATTTTACAAGGCAGCATAACTTCAAGCTGGTTATAGCCTACCATACCCAGGGAAGGGTCATATACTGGCTATATAAAGGCATACGCCCGCCAAGAGCATTGGAAATAGCCAGACGCTTTTCGGAAATTACCGGGTATGCCGTATCTGATGTGCCTTATGAGGCTGCATACGCCGGCTATAAGGACTGGTTTGTAGAACAATACAGGCGGCCGGGCTATACCTTTGAGGTGGGGATTGGAAGGAAACCTACACCGATATCGCAATTCAACACCATTTATCGGGAAAATGAGGAAGTTTTGCTTTTGGCGCCGATAATATGATATAGCAACGTAACTCCGGTAAAACCACCTGCCATACTATGGCGGGTGGTTTTGGCATGTAGGTTCCATTGACTAGTCCTCATGCATTCCTGTATACTGTTGAAGGAATAATGTTTTATATGCCGTGCCAGAATTTTCGACTGTGTCGAAAAAGGCACATGGCAGGCAAATGCGGCGAAGCCGCCTTTGTACTCGCTGTGATCTGTGAAAAGGGGGATCCATTTGAGAATACTTCTGTATATAGCTATTATCCTGGCTGGAGCATATCTGGGGGCAGGAGGGAAAATGCCGGCAAATATAATGGACAAGTTATCAGGGCTTCAATTCATAAGCCTGCTGTTCATGCTTTTTGTGATGGGGATCAACATCGGAGTAAATGAGGAGGTAGTTAACGGTTTCTACAGGTTGGGTTTTCAAGCAGTGGTGCTTGCTGCTTTTTCTATAGCTTTCAGTATTTTATTTGTAAGGCTTGTGGCAGCCTTTGTGCAGAGGGACAGAAAGGAAAGTGAATGATATGAATGCAGGGATCATAGCAGCGGTAGCGGCTGGTATCATAATTGGTCTGTTTCTGTTTCCGCAGGGACTGGTACAATATATAGGAACTATTATAGAGATCGGACTATGTGCACTTCTATTTTTTGTGGGGATGGACATAGGTAAAAACAAGGACATAATAAAACAGATAAAGGCGTGCGGCTTCAGAATATTGCTTGTGCCTATAATGATTGCCATGGGTAGTATAATAGGGAGTATTGCAGGAGGCTATTTAATAGGACTTCCTTTTAACGAGTCCGGTGCCATAGGGGCAGGAATGGGCTGGTACAGCTTATCTGCGATCATACTGTCCGATTACAGTGCTGAAATTGGAGCAATAGCCTTCATTACAAATGTGTGCAGAGAGCTTTTTGCATTGATGGCCATACCCTTTATAGCAAAATACATAGGAAAGCTTGAAAGTATAGCTCCTGCAGGAGCTACAGCCATGGATACCTCCCTTCCCGTTGTGTCGGGTGCAACTGACAGCAGGACAGCGGTGGTCTCCTTTATCACAGGAGTGGTATTATCTTTGCTGGTACCTGTAATGGTGCCACTGATGATAGCCTTGTAAGGGGGGCTGTATTATGGCAGCTGCAAATAAAAAGAATTTTCGCGAAGAGGACCTCTACCGTCCGATACACGACCATCTTTGTGAATCAGGTTATACAGTGCGCAGCGAGGTAAAGCATTGCGACATCGCTGCAGTAAAGGATAACAGGTTGCTTGTTGTGGAAATGAAAAAGAGCCTGAATCTTGAGGTGCTGCTTCAGGCCACTCTCAGGCAGAAGGTAGCCGACCTGGTATATATTGCTGTGCCTAAG
>CAZNMO010000328.1:0-3426 GCA_964574195.1 uncultured Clostridiaceae bacterium
CCTTTCTCCTTTTAGCTTTAGTCGGTCGAGTAGCTTATTCGAACGTTGTGAACTCATTCCTGCCTTTGCAATACCAGCGCATCTTGTGCCACAGAATCGGTTGTGCTCTGCCTCTTCCCCTCTATCAGAAGATTGCCTTGTGTGGAAGGTTGACTCTGAACTTCAGTCAATGGGAGGAATCCCCTTATCTAAGGTTCTTTGTATGGCACTCTAAACTCTCTTTCTTACGCGAGACAGAAAGTGTAACTACCGAAGCTCTTTCAACTTGTCCTGTCTTTGGATAAGTATTGCGGTTAAGTCAGTTAACAAGATGAGAGTCGGAAAATGGAAATAAGAACTGTCAAGTGATTCGTCGAATGCTTCTACTTATGTAGATGGAGTCCAGTACGCTACTATATATACTGATAATTCCCAAGACAATATCGGGATTGGGCACAGTATGAAAGATCTTTGAAATCCTTGATAGTCTGGAAAGGGAACGCGAATCTAGCCACCACTTTCTCTATTTAAAGAAAAAGAAAACTTCCCCAGACTGAGAGATTGCTAATCCTTTTTCTTCGCCTGGTGAAATTAAACAAAACTGAAAACTGGAATAATCAGAGGCGCATCTTTGCGATATGTAATTACATAAAGCAGAGGTTGCTCTTTCCTGTCCACAAATGGTCAATGGAGGTTCTTTCTCGTCTCCGGACGGATGGAACTTTCAACCAAGAGTTTCCATTGTCACTTTTGAGAGAAGGAAAGAAGAATGAGTGTTATTCCTTTGATCTTAAGTCGGCAACGGATCGTTGGCCATTGAGTGTCATGTTTGCCCTTATGTCTTGTATGTTTGGGCCAACATTGGCGTCTTCAATTGTCAACAGCTCTTTGGGCCTCAACACCTTTCTAGTCGGGAAACCGATTGTGAAAAGGATGAGTGAGGTTGCCTTTCTTTGTGGTCAGCCGTTAGGTTACTACTCCTCATGGTCACTCTTTGCATTGTCCCACCACTATGTAGTGTGGTTGGCAGCAAAACGAGCTTACCCGCAGAGAACCACCCCTTTTAAGGACTATGCCTTGCTAGGTGATGATATCCTAATCACTGATGCACTTGTGGCACAACAGTACAGGATACTACTGGATAAACTCGGTGTGACCATTTCGGAGGCCAAATCGATAATATCTGAAACTCCATCCGCCGCATTTGAATCCGCAGCTCTATACGCCGCATCCCAATCTGAAGCAACTAGTAAGAAAGAAGAAGACGAATCTGCATACGCTGAATCGGAATCTCGGGCATAGACTGCTTTAAGAGATAGGGGGACTCACAAACGGAATTGGAAAAATCCGTAGAAGAGTAATCATTTGCCAAATCTCAAGATAGAGACGACCCTTAATTCGTGAATCCTGGTTGCTTGCAATACTGAAATAAAAACTGCTTTCTTCGGACAAGACTAGTGGTTTTCACTCCCTTCCTCGCATTCCATGTAGCTGGACTTTTCGTAGCTCCTGATTCTCGGTCTTCTGTAAAGGTAGCGAAGTCACTAACTAGAGTAGGGGCAACTAGAATAGAAGGTAGGGGCCCGGCAAGCGTAGTCGATAGGCAAGAGCTCGCCTTAAAATGAAATTCATAGGATTATGCCCATCTTCCTGGGGGAGGAATTTGAACTCTCGGCTGATTCAGCAGGAGCCATTCTTTCAACTCCTTCTTGGTCACATCTTCTTTCTTGGTAAAGCTATGAAAAGCCCCGGAAAGCATAGTCAGAAGGGAAAGCGAACCGGTCAACCTCACCACAGAAGAAAAAGGATTCAATAGCCCGACTTAAAGCTGATCTTTGTCTTTCTCTTCCAAACTCTCTTGGAGCTAGAATAGGACCGAAGAGTCCATTCATCCGGGTGGAGAAGATCTCCTATCAAGAAAGATATTAAGGGCCCAGTGTGAAAAAAAGGCGTAAGCGCAGCTGTTAGAACTCAATCCGGATCCGTAAATGACTATTTCGGTATTGCGAACACAGGTGTCGGGGTTCTTTCTACTGGTAGAGTGGAATTCCCCCTTTCCTCCAACTGAGCTTAGTTCGAACTAGCATTCAGGAGTGGTCCTTCATTAGGAGCATTATCTTCACTGGATAGAATAGTTGCTTCTTACCAACGGCTTCCGCCGAATAAACAAATCTCATTGGTGAATGCCTGGTTCGACTTCCAAAGAAATATCGGAAAATCCCTGGTGTCTTGGAAAAACAAAAGAAGAAAGTGATAAAAGAAGCCCTAGCGGCTTAATCTTGGATTCAGTACATCCAGCCTCTTTTCAAGGCCCATGTCTATATGGGGTCTGGGGTCCCTACTGCCAAAAAGCAATTCTTGATGCTCTGGTCGTTCAATCAGTCCCCGCGTGGTTCTCTCATTTCAGGTTGTAAAAAGAGGATTGAATGTAGAAAGATGGGGCAATAAAAAGACATTTTTGAATTCTTTGATTTCGATTGGGAAAGGTTTGAAAGTCTTGCCAATCATCCTATCATACGAGGGTTTAGGAAGAGATCTCTTTAGTCTGATAGTCCCGGGAAATATGAAAACAAAAGGGGTGATTTTTAGATCTCAAAAGTCTTCTTTCGGTTGGGAGGGGGCTATTTAGCCAGCTTAGAAATGAGGTTGCCACGTCTGTTAGATGCGCCAATGAATGTGCTTTTTGAACACGACCCCATATCTTTCAGCAAAGGTTTACGCTTCTGCTATAAGTGAAGTGTAGAGCCATAGGTCAACCTGTCCCCGACACCACTAAAGAAATTCTTTATATAATGATGAAAGGAAGAGTTCATGTTGAAGAAGATGTCGTTCTCTCAGTCACTTTACTTTAGTAAGGATGGAATTGGAACATAGGGCTCAATAACATGTTCCCCCAGTCCAGTCCTTTCTTGAATGGAATGACTCCGAACTCAGGCCCCATTCTCTATTGACTAACCCCAGGTCTCCCGAGCGCCGATCAAGATCTTGTTTCCGGGTAGCTGCTCTGCTATACGCATTTGATCTTATTACTTATGATTCTCTAGTCTCGGATTCAACTACGGAGGAGGAAGGAAAGGTTCCAACAGGTCGGATATTTGATCCTAGTCTGCAAAGCGGGATAGGACGTGGAAGTACCAATCCGGAGTACGATAGAGGTACTCTTTTTTGCTTTCTATTTGAATTCCATCCAAACGGACATAGGAACAGTTGGTTTAGAATTTGCACTACGGGACGGGTTAGTCGCTTATTCCTCTCTACCACAGCCCCAACTTTTACTTGTGAAAGAGGTCCGACTTCAGAAACCGTCCCCCGGGCAATGCTCTACTACATCTCTTTGTAGTGAACATAAACCTTGGTACCAGCAATGTATCAATGAACTTACTTTTTTATACACAGGTAGTAAGTTTGGACACAATGCCAAGCATGCAAGAACTGAAAAAGAAAACC
>CAZNMO010000329.1:0-3415 GCA_964574195.1 uncultured Clostridiaceae bacterium
AGGTACGAAGTGGTGATAGTGGAATACTTTACGCCTCGAAAGAGAAGAAAGAGAGTCTGTTTTATCCTTAATAATTACCAAGTTTTTGCCTAACGCAGGTTTGGAACCCATTAGAGGAGTAGAATACGTCTATTCGATGTTTGAAGGAGTGGAATTCGAATCAAGAGAAGATTCCGAATAAAGGTCGGAGAAGAGAACTTGAGTAGAGGATTACCCATCGTATGACTTATGAGTGTTCGAGTTCCAGTCTTCTCATTTGAACCAAAGTTCTTAGTCTCGAATAAGAAAGAAAGGAGTAAAGGGGTTGGAAGGGCCCGGAAGAGGAAGTGGCTGAACTCCTCCCGAACCAACACAGCAAACAACAACCAAAGAGAAAACATCCTCTAAATAAACACCAAAGTGAGATAGAAAATGTGTGCGCAAACAACACCCAAATAACGAGATGGAAAATAGAAGAGAGAGATCTATGAGAAAGACAAGTCGAAAGCCAGATTTTTGATTCAAACGAAAACTCTTTCTACGAACGATAAGGGTCAGGCCCAAAAGAAGGATTCCAAAAAGTAGGAGATTTCGACTTGTGATCATGATAGCGGTTCCTTCTTTTCCTAGAAAATGAACAAAAGAATTGGCTGCTATGAAAGTCAGAAAGGGCAAAAAATAACGAAGGAGAGTCATGGGTTCTATATGGACCGCAATTTCGGTACGACCAGCGCGGTTGTTCCTATTTCATTTTCTTCTTCCAAGCTCGTCGCACTAGCACTAAGTTACTTACGGAATCTCAGATCTCTCTCGACACGGAGAACTTCTCTTTTGTTTACGCTATTTCAAGTGAGAATTCCAGTTCCGCCTGTTCCCGGCTATTGCATCTTCCCTGCCACACTGCTTCAACAAGAGCTTCTTAGCGACCTACTGCCCTACCACCAAGACCGGTAAGACCAAGAGCAGCGGATTCAATAGCATCGGCGAGAGAGAGAATTCCTATTGAATTAGCTTTCCTGGGGAATAAGATATTAACGAAAAGGCTATACCAAAGAGAATACATCATTCTCGAAAAGGTCGAAGGACGAAGAAGAGCTCCAAGCAAGAGATATTATTCACTAAAAGCAGCTAGCAGGTGAGAATAAAGAACTACCATTGTTGCTGACAGCTACACGGATTCACCACTACTTATGAATTCTTACTCCTGCTCCTAGACAAACTGACGAAGCTAGGAAAGAAGTAGCTCGACGGATAATGCTCTCTTCACTCCTTTAAGTCACTGACATTTCCTGTTCAACGCTCGGATTAGCAGGCTTGATCATTCAATCATATAATCATGCCTCCAGAGTGACTTCATTTCACATTATGAATCTGGGATTACCTGTTAGGTAGAACTAAGATCTGCTCTTAGCTTCTTTAAGTCTTACCTTCTCTTTCAGCCGATTCAATCTCATCTATCTTACTTCGTCGATTAAGCAGCCCTGGAATCACTTTACTCTCGTGCATTTCGAGTATTGTATTAAAGTCTAAAAGATAATAAGCATCTTGCTTTTCTTTTCGACGATATACTAAGCGCCAAGCCTACCTGTGTTCTGTCAACACCGATAATATAGTATATAATCTTTCTCAATATCTTTCTTTATTCTTTCCGGCTTTTTCTCAAGAAAGGGGAAATTGAAGACTGAGAACATAGGAGGTCGGTGGCTAAGAGACTGACTTAAGAAATTAGGTCGAGTCGACGTTCGTCGTGCTATATATCGTTCGTGATCCCCACCTGGGAATCACATCACTCCCTTTTGACTTTCAACGAAGAGGCAATGCTTCGGAATGTGACTAGGCGCCTTATGCCAATCAACATCGTTCGTTCTCCCCGCCCGGGAAGAACTTCACTCCGGGGCGACAAGCCTATCATCTTGAAATAGTTCTCACTCTCAGTCTCACTATCAGTCTCTTTGAAATAGTTCTCACTATCAGTCAGTTTTCCCACGTCCAGTAGACTTTCTTTCTACAACCGTTGAACTAATAGAAAAGTGAAAGGTTATTAGAATAGGCTGAGAAAAGGGCTAAGAGGGAACCATAGGATATTACTTGACCTAAAGGGGCCTAGGGCGCCAAGCCTACCAGTTCTTCTTTCAAGCTCAAAATAAGAAAGAATATAGGAATTGAAACTAAAATGAGCTAATTTATTGGATTAAGAGGTGGAACTTCTATATATACGCTATTTCGCGCTGAGCGAGGCTGCTTTCCCTCCTTACGTTGGAGTAAGCTCTTTCCACTCTTCTCTGATTGAATCACCTTCTCTTTTCTCAAGCAAGGAATAACCAACCAGATAGAAGTATTATATAAGCATCAGAGTAGGCAAATAGCGAAAAAAGTGACTCATGAACTTGGAATCCCGATCAGAAGTGATAGTTTGTTCCAGGAATGCCATGGAGCCTAACAATCTCTCGAAAGTAGAGGTCACCAAGTTCGAAGAGCTACACACTCGCGAAAGCGAGGAAGCCGACCAATTCCTTCAAAGGAAGGGAATGAAAGTTGGCGACCCAGAAGAAAAAAAAAGAGTGGAATATATTTATACCTGTGGTATGAACCCCTTACGGGCCGCCAAGGCCCTACAGAATCCCCATTCTAAAACCGCTAATCATAATCTTGTTATGACTGTCCCTCTTACGGGGAACTCTTTTCAGGCAGCACTAATCAAATAATAGGGAGGAGAAAGAGGAAATAGCAAAGAATCAAAACCTTCCCCAATAAATATAGGATTCGTCGAATGTGAATTCGTGAGCAAAGCTGATCAAAAAGTGTGGTGTACTTTTTCTCACTTGGAAGGGTAAGGATCGGCTGGATGCCTTGGAGGCACCATAGATTGCACCGTTGGCAACGGCGCTTTTGAGTGCCCCTAACCTTGAGGGGGCCGTAGATCGAGTTCTGGGCTAAGGTTACCAGTTTCGCAGCCCTTCGAAACTCCCTTCTGGAAAAGGTTCAGTAGATCTACCAGGTTACCGGAAATGACCAAAGAACAAAAAAAACTGCACCTAGTGATGAGCTTGACTGGTACTCTAAGACGAACGCGGTCCGATCTGGCAAAGCTGGCTCAACGTATGCTCTAGCTCCAAGATTTTGCTCTTATTGCTAGCTCTTTTTTATGCCTGGCACTGAAGAAGAAAGATCAGATGCGCCTTATCCGCTATTTGCGATGTGAATAGAGGTTAGGTACAACGGACTAGAATTCCACAGTAGAAAGAGCTATGCGCACCAGCCCTTAGCATTAGTGCGTCTATGCGTGCTTTTAACATTCTATATCTTAGTGCGGAAATGCCCCCTTAAGTGCTTTAGTGGGAATGCGGAGGATTGATTGCTTGGTAGCCGTAAAAGCGGTCCCGAGAACCTTTGCTTGTCAGGTGCACATTCAAAAGGGAGTGTAATGTAAGTGAGG
>CAZNMO010000330.1:0-3384 GCA_964574195.1 uncultured Clostridiaceae bacterium
TAATTATAGCAACCCCTGTGGAAATATCTGCCGGACTTATACCGGCCCTGCCGTATTCCTTCTGAACTATATCTCTCAGTTTTATCCCGTCAATCTCTGTCTGAGAGAGCAGCGGAGTGAAATATATATCGCTTTTGTATATGACCTCCTTGTCTATAATGCTGATCCTCGGCACCGAGGTGAAGGAGGCAGTGTTTTCTATCCTCAACCTGCTGAAGACCAGTTGTGTGGTGGAGGTACCGATATCAATGCCAACACTTAGAATTTCATCTACCATGGTTTCACCGCCTAATAAATCTTGACTCATAATTGGAAAGCAGCCGAAAGAATCCTTGTTCATCCGGCTGCTCTGCCTAAAAGAAACACAGCTCTGTGTTTCATTCATTCATTTTTAAAGTCAAATACTATCTTGGTACCGCCTGTGTCCGATTCAATATTCAGCGTACCATTCAGCTTATCCTTGACTATGTTTTTTACTATGCTGAGGCCAAGGCTTCCCTGCCTGACGGACCTTATATCGAAACCTACTCCGTTGTCTATGACTGAAACGCTGGAGTACATTATCCCCTTCTGTATCTGAATGTATATACTTCCCTTGCTCCTGCCTGTGAAAGCATACTGCAGTGAATTCTGGAGCAGTTCATTTACTACAAGGGCAATGGAAGTTGCCTTGTCTGAATTCACCTTAAAGCTGTCTCCCTTGACTTCTATCTTGATATCCTTGTTTGGAGCAATACCGTACTGGATATTGCTTTTCAGTATTTTTGAAAGTATGGTCTTTATGTCTACATCATCAACGCCGTTCTGAGCAAGTATTTCATGGGTAACTGCTATGCTTAGTATCCTGCTGATGCTTTCATCAAACATTTTCTTTACCGTTTCGTTGTCAATGCGCCTTGATTGAAGCCGCAGCAAGCTGGCGATAGTCTGGAGGTTGTTCTTGACCCTGTGATGAATCTCCCTCATGGCGAAGGACTTAAGTATAAGCTCCTTTTCTTTTTCCTTTACTTCGGTAATATCCTTTGTAAGCATGCTCAGACCGACCAGCCTATCCTTTTTGCGGGAGGTGGCGTATTTTATCTGAAGTGACAGCTTCCCCACGTTCACTTCTGAAATATTATAGGGCTGCTTTTTTATTACCTCTTCAAATATGCTTCCGTCAAGGACCAGGTTATTGAAGTTCATCCCCACAATATTGTCTTTATAGCCCAGCTTTCTGTATAATTCGTCGGCCACCGGATTGGCATAGGTCGCGATCCCATTGCCGTCAAACATTACTATTGCGTCATTCAGATGATTTGCAATCACATTTTCATTATCCTTATCCCGGAAGGTAAGCAGCGTCTCTGTAAGCTGCTCTGCCGTTTCTGCCAGTATCTCCATGTGCCTGTTCTGATTGACATCCTGTGTGATATCCTGTTCCATAATAAGGACCCCAATTATCTTGCCTGTATCGTTCTTGATAGGTACCACATTTTGCTTGACGGTCATATTTTCCTGGGTTATTGCCTTGAGATCCCTGGTGGCCATACCGATCTCCAAGGTCCTGAGGGCTGCCGGTTCATTCTGCCTGAGGGCAAATTCTCCAACCACAGGATACTTGTACATGGAGGGATACATTGAGGGCTTAGCCTCCCCCACCACTATGGCGACATTTGGATCTCTGGTGATACAGTCAATAAAAACATCCGCCCTGACCAGGTCCGCTATTATCGGTAAAATGTCTGATATCCTCTCAAGCCTTGCAATATCCTCATCAGACAAATCGGTATGTATCCTGCAAAGATTTCTAAGCATCAGCCTTCCCCATTTCTTAAGTTTAGTAATGCTAAGCTCCTCCCAGGATAATTGCATCAGCGATCTTGGTCATGGAGCACCTTTTGTCCATACTCAACTTTCTTAACCTTCTGTAGGCCTCTTCCTCAGTGATCTCATACTTTTTCATAAGCAGGCCTTTGGCCTTTTCGACAGTCTTGCGGGACTCCAGGTCGTTTCTGACCTTATTCATATCATCCTTGATCCTTCTTATTTCCTTACCCTTTGTGATAGCGATCTCTATTGCCGGCAAAAGGCACTTTTCCTCTATAGGCTTGATAAGATAGCCCATTACTCCCGCATCCTTGGCCTGCTCCACAAACTCATTCCCACTGTATGCAGTAAGCAGCACCACTGAATTCGCAAGCCCTTCATTGTTTATTATCTTACTTGCCTTCAGCCCATCCAGCAAAGGCATCTTAACATCCATAAGCACAAGATCCGGTTTGTATTTCCTGCATATCTCAACCGCATCAAATCCGTCCGAAGCTTCTCCTACAACGTCATAGCCCTTTTCCCTCAACATCTCGCTCAGATCCATCATTGTAATCGGCTCATCGTCAGCAATAACAACGGTTTTCCCCATTTGTCTCCCTCCCTGTAAAAGGTTCAGACTTGTCTTCACATAGTTTTGTTATTTGATATATATGCCCGTCTATAAGCTTTATTCCAGCAATTTTCTCACTGCCTCCATTCCTTCGCCTGTAACTGAACTGGTAACGTATATCTCTTTTGCTCCCGATCTTTCAAGCTGCATTATGGCATTGGCTTCCATACAGAACACTGAATCAGCCTTTGTAATGATCCCGATCACCGGCTTTGGAAAAATGGATGCAAAGCCGGGAGGGAATATACAATCCTCAGTATCGCAAGCCTGTACCAGGGCAATGATATCACATTCTGCCGAGGTCACGATCAAAGCCTTGTAAAACAGCCTATTTTCAATGTATTCCCCAGGAGTGTCCACCATATTGGGATGAAACTCCAAGGCCTGGGTCTTCCGATAAACGCTATCCAGCCTGTTCACCGCCTGCACCAGTGTTGTCTTCCCGTGTCCGGTCCTTCCGATAAGCAGCATCCTTTTCATATCTTCACCTATGACCTGGTGACCATGGCAGATGAAAACATGAGTACTCCTGTAAGCAGCTCAAGCACAGCCCTGATCGAAGCCTCAACACAGGAGTTGTCACCGGTTATTACAAGTGAGCCGCTGAATCTGTCCACAAACCCTATTTCCACATTGGCAGCCTTTACAGCGGTATCAGCAGCTATTATCGCAGCTTCTCCTGGCGTAATGGTAAGTATGCCTATGGCATTTCTGCTGTTTTCTGCCAAGCCCAGTTTCCTGTATAGCTCCTTCTGCGGCTTTGCAATTATATGGGCAAGTGTCACTTGCTTGCCTGGCACATATTCCTGTATTACTCTGCTCTTATCCTCCTGCATGACTTCACCTCCGGGTTTTTGAGTTACGTTTAATAGTAAGAATGCGACGTAGCTATAGTTTGTAAAAACTGTGGAGTGAAAGTGAAATATTATACAGCAGCATGATCTACAAAACCAGAACTTCTA
>CAZNMO010000331.1:0-3358 GCA_964574195.1 uncultured Clostridiaceae bacterium
TGCAAATTGTTCATTTATAAACTGTGAAGCCAATACTGTGTGTGCTTCTTCAACAGCATCAGCTGTTGTAAGATAGTTGTCTTCACCTGTATTTATTATTATTCCGGCAAAGCCGTTGATAATTCTTGAAAAATACTGGTCAACTAACGTCCTTTGCATATTTATGTCTCTGAAAAGTATGCCATACAATGCATCATTGAGCATTACGTCCAATCTTTCCATAGCTCCCATTGCTGCTATTTCCGGCATGCATAAACCCGAGCAGTAATTGCAAAGTCTGATGTATCTTCCTATTTCAACACCAACCTCATCAAGAGCTTTTCTCATAATCCTGAAGTTTTCCTGAGTTGCAAAAGTTCCTCCGAACCCTTCTGTAGTAGGTCCGTATGGAACATAGTCCAATAAGCTCTGTGCAGTTGTCCTTATAACCGCTATGATGTCAGCTCCCTGCCTTGCAGCAGCCTGAGCCTGTATTACATCCTCATAAATATTTCCGGTTGCAACTATTACATAAAGATACGGTTTTCTGCCTTCACCTATAGTATCGAGGTAGTTTTCTCTTGTTGCTCTGTTTTGTTTGATTCTTTCCACAGTTTTTTCGGCAATTCCATAAACTGCATCCATTATTTTTTTATCTTCTGCTATCGGCAGTTTTGTAATATCAATTTCGCCTGAGCTTACCTTTTCAGCAATTTCCTGCGGAATGCATCCTGTCTGAACCATGGCATTTCCTAACCAAAATGCTGCACCTCTTGACAATCCTCCACCCTGAATTATATTGTCAATTAAAACATTCGGAAGAGGTTTATCTATTTCATCCACTCCGTCTACTCCCATCAATCTCGCTACCGTTCTTTCAACAGTGACGGTTGTGTTCTTATCAATAAATTGCTGTACGCTTTCAGCTATATTGTGCGCGGATGCTCTGGCACTGTCAATCTGTCTCTGATCAAGATTTAATTTACTTTCCATAAGTACCTCCTTAAACAATTTTTAACAATAGATAAACAATTTATGAACAATGGCTGAACAGCTTCTGAGCAATGGCTGAACGGTTGATAAACAATTGTTATCCCATTGTTCTCCCATCGTTCTCCTATTGTTATTCTATTGTTTACAAATAATTTTCTGCATCGTTTATTATTTCAGCATCAATCCCTGCCATCTTGGCAATTTTCAAAGCGTCCTTCGGGATAGAGCTCTCATATTTTACTTCTACAAGTTTATAATCCATATATTTTGATATCTGATTAATGTCATTGATATTGCATAAGCTGTCAAAATCTTCAGGAAACTTAAGACCGGCTACCTGCATATTCTGTATTTCACAGTCATCTGCAACATTGTCGTAATGAGTTGTTAAAACTGTTATGCAATTTCTTTTTTTCAGATAATTTACAACCGCTTTTGTTATTGCATAGCCTTCCTTGGGATTTGTTCCTCCTGCCAGCTCATCTATCAGAATCAGACACCTCTCATTTGAATTTTCAATAGCTTCTTTTAAGTTTACTATTTCCGCTCCAAAAGTACTGAGACCTTTTTCGATCGATTGGTCATCACCTACCGAAATATGAATGTGTTCAAACAAGCAAATTTTTGCATAGCTGCATGGTATGAACATGCCGTAACCCGCACAGGCAGCAATCTGCCCAATCATGCGCAAACTTACGGTTTTACCTCCCATATTTGCTCCGGTGATGCATACAACATTTTTATTTAATGCAATATCAATCGGAACATATTCTTTGTGATTATCCTTCAATGTTTTTTCCAGCTTTAGATTTCTTCCGCCTCTTATTTCAATTTCTAAGCTTCCTGTTATTTCAGGTCTTGTTGACCTTGTTTTTTCGGCATAATTAGATTTTGCTATAATATAATCTATACGTCCAATAGCTTTTATATTTTTAATGAGCAAATCATAGCATTTTTTTATTTCCTCAGAAATTTTTTTACGTATGATTTGCTCCTCAGCTTCCTCATCTGATATGAGCTTTTCAATTTTCTGCTCACATTCATCCAGAAATTCATTGTTTTTTATTATAAAAATGATATTTAAATAATTTTCCCCTGATACTCTTAAATTTTTTTCAATTAAGAGATTCTCTATTTTTTCCTTTTCCGACTTATTAATCGAAAATTCATCTTTTAAATTAAATTTAATATTATATTTGTGTTGCAGCTCATCTTTTATTTCTTTTTTCAATTGCCTGATTGATTTTTCTGTTTCATGTTTTTCTTTTCTTATTATTTTTAAATTTTCAGAATAATCATCATAAATGTAGAATGTATTCAGCTTTTCATCTGCAGGATCCAATATTTTATAAAGGTGCGGCAAGGGCGATACTTGTAAATCTTCATAAGGTAAGGAAAATACTTTTAAGCACTTCTCCATCCTTTCAACTTGAATCAGGAAATTTTTTATCTCATATAACTCAACTTCATCTAACACCTGATTATTTTTAGCCCGCTCTATTGTTTCATATATATTTTTTATGTGTTTGAGCACATCTATGACATCACGCTTGTTTCTGGATTCAAAAAAGGCACTGATTTTATTTAATTCATCATTAAGCTCTATTTCTTGACCTTTTGTATAAGGCTTTGCATCCAGTTTTGTTTTAATGCCATACTCGGTTATTGGTCTTACTTCATTAAAAATATAATCGAAATTTATATTTTTTTTAGTCACTTCCGTCATAAAACTTTTCAATCTTCTTCACCGCCCGATACCACATCAATTATATTTATATCGTTTAAAAACTGAGAAATCTTGTTCTTAAAATCCTCACTGTCAAAGAAATACCCTGCGGGGGATACAGGATTTAAAGTAACTGCTATCACGTCGATACTGTTAAGTGTCCTAAGCTTTAAACCCCTTCGTTTTAAATCATTCCAAATATTTATGTCCACGAATATTTTAGTTCCGTCCTCAACGACAATTTTAATCTGTTGTAAAAATTCACTTTGGCATATATCTTTTAATAAATTTGTAGTTACTGCACCCTTAATGAACACAAATGCAGTATTCTTGTCGATTTTTTCACAAATTTTTTTACCGCCGTTTATGCTCGTTACCAGATCCGGTATTATAGCATCACCTGAATTTTGAACGATGCATGTTTTATTTATTCTTAATAAAATTTTCTTTAAATCATCTTTAACCTCTTCTATCGAATAACATTCAACAGCATGTGCGGTTAAATTGATAACTTTTTTCATATCTCTGCTCAATACAGCGCCCGTTGAAATTATGCAGGCATCGGTAATTGCAGGTGATGAAACAGCCTTTCTGTCTATCGCTCCGTCAATAAATACAATTTCTGCACCCAAATGGAGAAGCCTTTTGCATACATGCTTC
>CAZNMO010000332.1:0-3342 GCA_964574195.1 uncultured Clostridiaceae bacterium
ATTCGACGCCCTGATATAAGTAATACAGCAATCCTCCCTTCTGATCTCCTATAGGCCCATCCATAAGGCCTGCCAGAGGAAGGTTAACAAGAAGCATTCCAAATGCAATCGGTATCAGAAGATATGGTTCATAGCCTTTCTTGATTGCTAAGTATAAAAAAGTGCAAGCGATGCAAATCATTATTAAATTACCAGGAAGATTCAAATTGAATCCAAACAGCTCCAGTTCAACAAGCTTAAATAATTGTGAAAATCCGGTACTCATCCAAAAATCTTTAATTAATTCAAACATACTAATCTCCTTTTCACGCAACATTTAATAAGCATAATTAATTTTTACCCTTTCCGACAAAAAACCTCATGATGTCAATTGTATAAGATATAATTACTAAAGCTATAAATACTACCGACATACTGAACCCTGTCACTATTAATCCTTCTTTTAATCCAATCTCTATACCCTTATACATTTTTACCTCCTTACATTTGGTTGATTTAATATTGTATGTTAAGTATACGTAATTTTATTAACTAAGTCAATATATTTCATAATATTGCAAGTTAAAATAATTATATTGCAGTGTTAAATTTATATATCAATAATTTTACCTAATTTAATTAATTTCAGCAAATGTTTTGCTTGAATTAATTGCAATCAATCAGCTTTGCTTAATAAAAAAAGGTCAAGCTTAAAAAGCTCAACCTTTTTTTATTAAAAATTATTGTTATTCATGTTTTTATTGTTGTCAAATCTGTTTTTGTCGTTTTTATCGTTTTTATCTTTTTTATTGTTTCTGTCATCCGACCTGTTTTGATCGTTTCTGTTGTTGAATCTGTTCTGATCGTTTTTATTTTCAAATCTGTTCTGATCATTTTTATTGTTGAATTCATTGTTTTTGTTCTGACGTTTTTCCTGCTCCTTGAAGCTTTGTGAGCTGTCGAGCATTGAAGCGTTCTCAAAATTGTTGTTGCGCATTCTTTCCTTGGCTTTGTTTATGCCTATATTTTTAATATTGTTCATGAAATCATCATTTTTATTCTTGTCGTTGTTGAAAATTTTAATCATCCCTTCCGATATTTTTTGTTCTTATGGAACAATATTATTATCTTCAAATAAATATTTTTTATGATTACATTATTTATATTATGAGATGATTAATTCCAAATTTTTAACTGCAAAACTGATACAGCGCAATTCCCGCAGCAATAGTCAGATTTAGCGAATCTATATTATCTGTATGTTTTATTACAACGCTGGTACCGATTTTTAAAAAACATGGGTCAAGCCCAGTAGCTTCATTTCCGAATACAAGTGAAAATAATTCACCATGTTCAGGTTTTACATCCTTAAGGGATTTTTCTCCGTCAAGCATAAACGTATAAAATTTATGATTATCAAAATCCTTCATGTAATCGGAAAAATCATCGTAATATTTGAAATTTATGCGAAATATTGCTCCCATTGATGCTCTTAAAACTTTAGGATCAAATATGTCAACGCCAGGACTAATCACGGCGAGATCTTTAATTCCAAAACCTGTCAATGTCCTTATTATTGTTCCCATATTTCCCATATTGCTCGGATTTACGAGCACCACATGAGGTTTTTTACCATTTATTTCACATTCATATTTTCTGAATATACCTATTACATAGCAATTCTCTTTCGCACCTATTCGGTTAAATTGTTTATCGTTTATTTCAGCTTCAATGTTGTTTTTTTTGCATAATTCAAAAATATCCAACGAACTTGTGTCTTTTTTGAAATCGGAACTAACAAGAACTTTAAGAACTGACTCAGGCCTTGATTTTATCAGCTCAACCGTAGGAAACATGCCAAATGTATATGAATACTCGAAATTTTTTTTATATGCTTTAAAAGCTATGTCCATCTTTTAAAGACCTCCATAATTAATATGTCCTGATTTTATTAATCATTTTACAACAGATTCTAATGTATTTCAAATTTTATTTAAAAATTCTTTATTATAAATAATTTACCTTATCTTGTTTAGAATTTTATTTTTAAATGAACACATAATATTCTTATGTTTATGGATTATTTTATTCATGAATAGATGCATAAACAAGATTACAACGGAGGTTAATTATGGGAAACTTAACAGAAAAAGAATTATCTGCTTTAGAAGACTTACTAAGTCTGGAAGAATTAAATATTAAAAAATATGATATGCTTACTCAGCATGTTCAGGATTCAGCATTGCAGCAAAAATTGCAGAACATCGGAAATGCTCATCAGCAACATTTCAATATGCTTTTTAAACATTTAAGCTAAGGAGGAAACTATGAATATTAATTTAGGCAACAATAACAGCAGCAACAGCGGCAATACAGGAAACTGCTTCGGAGACAAAGAAGTGCTGAATGAAGCGCTGACTACAGAGAAATCAACAACGGGAACTTATAACACATTTGCTAATGAATGTGTTAATCCACAGCTAAGAAATGATTTGATGCAGATATTAAACACAACACATAGAATGCAGGCTGATATTTTCAACGAACTGCAAAGCAAGGGTATTTATCAGCCGTGTCAGGCAGACCAGCAGAAGGTATCGCAGGCTAAACAAAAATATTCACAGCAGGCTAGCAAATAGTTTAATTAATTTTTCCTGCAATAAGAACATTCCCGTTAACTCAATCAAAGATTGATGACAGGTCCCGGGAACCTTGTTGTATTCACAATTAAAAACTGTATGTAAGCGTACAATCATCTCATGACGTTTTATCAAAGAATCGCTCCCGATTTAAAACAGTTCATGTGATTTGATTTCTATTGTATGCTGCATACAGTTTTTATTTAAAACAAACACAATGATTTCAATATATAAATAAACATAAAAATCGTTAGTGAACTAAGTATAGTTGTTATGAAAACTATCTGACCCGCAAGCTCATAATTAGCATCGCAGTGCTGCGCCATAGTAAAGCTTGAGACAGCGACAGGCGCTGATACCATTGAAAACAGCGTTCCGAGCTCAACACCTCTAAACCCTGCCATAACCGCTGCCGGAATAACTACACTCGGAACCAAAACAAGCTTGACCATGCTTGATGTTACAATATATTTAATATTTTTATATACATTGCTTATTTCAAATTCTCCTCCGAGTATCATCAGAGCGAGCGGAGTAGCTATTTTAGCTATATCTGAAATTGTCCTGTCAACAGCAACAGGCAGCTTAATGTTTAAAACAGATACAGCTATGCCTGTCAGTGAAGCAAGTATCAGAGGATTTCTTGCTACATCCCCTAGCGTCTCTCCGATTCGTATTTCTTCTTTTGAATAAATGTCAAGTATTATTACTGACATGAAATTGT
>CAZNMO010000333.1:0-3319 GCA_964574195.1 uncultured Clostridiaceae bacterium
ATACGACGTCCTGGCCATAGCCGTTGCCGAAGATGTAGGTGTCGTTACCTAGGCCCCCTTGCAAGCTGTCATTGCCGTTGCCACCGTCCAGGGTGTCGTTGCCACCTCTTCCTTCTATGAAATCACTCCCGCCCTCTCCGCAGATGACATCCGCTGTATCGTAGCCGTAGATTCGATCGTTTCCTTCCGAGCCCAAGGGCGGAAGTATCGTCTTTACTTTCGAAAAATCCCAAACTGTTCCATCGTCAAACTCAATGGTGTCCAAGCGACTAGAGGATGTGCCATCGCCAATAAAATATCCGGTAATCGTTACTCGATCCCCCGTGTCACGGATCGTCAGCGATAGATCGTCGATGTTTCGAGCGAGGTCGATATCACTCGTTGTCACTCCAGCGCCAAACTTCAGAGTATCCAGTCTGCCAAGCATCGCGTCCTGGTTCGAAATAATGTCTTGCCCATCGCCCCGGGTAAAAAGGTAGACATCATTTCCCGCTCCTCCGTCAAGCAGGTCGTTGCCACTTCCACCCTCCATAATGTCATTGCCTTCCTGGCCATAAAGCGAGTCGTTTCCAGCCTCCCCTTTCAGAGTGTCGTTGCCAGTACCTCCATTGATAATGTCATTTCCGCCTCGGCCAGAAATGAAATCATTGATGTCACTGCCCTTCAGTTGATCGTTGCCTTCGCTCGCTACCATGCCTCGCCATGCCAGGCTGGCCACGCTTGCTACATCCTGCCCATATATCGCCAGGTGATTCACGAACTCGAAAGTATCGAATTCATGCACGTTGTTGGTGTAGGTCAAGTTGGTGATGAAATCAGCCAACAGAGCTTTGCCGGCGGCATTATCTACAGCCAGCATGTCGCCGATGATCGGCAGGATTTTCGAGAGGCTCGCCTTGACCGTTTGGGTTGCTTCATCCCAGGTGTAGTCAATGGCAGCGTACAGTTCGCGATACCGTGTTTGCTGCATCAGCTGTGCGTTCACACCATTCGCGAATTCGTCGAATGTCTGGCGAAGAATGCCCGCCGCACCCGAATAAGGGCCTGCATTGCCGTAATATTGATTGACGTAACTTTCCCCTACCAAAGCCTCTAGGGCGTAGAGCTTTCGAGCGTCGCCGATATCGCTCCCCCGACTGCTTGGATTCTGGTTTTCGACACCCGTCCAGGCGTAGATGATTTGAACGACCAGTGAATTGCGGATGACCGAGTTGGTTTCGCCGGCAAATTGTTCGACGAGGTTCTGGAGGTGGTTGCCACCATCCGCGGCCTCCTTGGCCATGGTCTGTCGCAGGCTCGCAACGTTGCCAGAACCCTTGATTTCGGGGAGGCCGCGGATGGTTTCTGTGAGCTGGAGGGGGTTCTCCTGACGGGTGCTGGATAGGTTGGTGCGGAACCAGAGATCTTCCGCCAAGCCGACCGTTCCATCCGTGCGAATGAAGGAACCTTGCTGGCGGTGCTGATTACCGTGGCTGTCGGTGAGGTTGGAATCAGTGTAGGCAGTGTTGAGGCTGCGAATACCAAGCTCGTCCAGTGTTTTGAGTTCCCCGGACTGACTGATACCGTCGCCGTTGGCGTCCCGCCAGATATTGAGTTCACTCCAGGCGGCATCCCGTGCATCCAGAAGGCCGTCGTGATTGCCATCAAGGTCGGCCAAGGCAATGAAGCCGTTGGCGGCCAAAGAACCATTTTTGAGTCGGGTGTGGTCGCCGAAGAGTTCAGCGCCCGTACCGATTCGTCCATCACCATTCAGGTCACGAACCAGAAGACCATCGCCAACGTCGGCCCAGCCGGTGCGCTGGGCAAAGCCGTTGCCGTCGTAATCGAAGAAAGCGCCCTGGCCGATTCCTCGCGTGGCGATGCCGTTGCCGTCGAGGTCGAGAACGATCGGCGAAGGGTTCTGCTCACCCTTCTCGAAACCTTTTTTGAGCGGGGAGTCGTCCGGATCGTCCGGGTCACCGGGTTCTTCCTTAAGCTCGATGCCGAGATCGCCGGAGGAAAAGTTTTCGATGATGAGCGGATCGTTGATCAGGAGAGTGTCGCCATTCAGGATGTAAATGTTCGTCCCATCCTTGTAGGCGCGCTCCCCTTTTTTACGGGTCGCAAGCGTCAGTTTTTTGCCGTTGAGGTAGACGGTGCCCTGACCATCGGAGTCACGGATTCTGTCTCCACAGTCGACATAATAGGTGTCGTTGCCGCTGCCGCCGTCGAGGATGTCGCCGGCGATGCCGTCGTTTCCATAGAGCGTGTCGTCGCCCGTTCCGCCTTCCAGCGTGTCGATATCGCCGCCTCCGATCAACACGTCATCGCCGGCGCCGCCGATCAGGTGGTCGGTGCCGTTGTCGCCGATCAGCAGGTTAGCGGCATTGCGGTAGTCGCCGTAGGTGCCATCGAGGGTTTGTCCCAGGTCGGTGGCCAGCAGTACGTCCAGTGCGCTAAAGCTGTCCGCGTCTAGCCCGATGCCTTTGTTGGTGCGCAGCGATTCGATCAGGGTGTTCTTGGCGGGAAGGAGTGAGGCGATCAGGCTGGAGATGCCGGTATTGGCATATGTTGAGGGTGGTCGAAATGTGCTCTCATAGCTCTCAATGGCTGCATGTTTCTTGGTATACATTCGGTACACCTGCTGCGCTTCTGTAACACTGGCGGTGCCTATCGTGTCATAGAGCCCGAATATTTCTGATTCTACGTAGCGGCGATTTGCGATACCGGGACGTAGTGCTGGCGATTGTGAAGCGGAGTTGGAGTTGTAACGGATTTCGTACCAAGCTTCGGCCCGATTGCCGTTATTGATCGCATTGCGAAGACCATTTCCCAAAAGGGACGTTGATCCACTCACTGTATTAAAGCTGAGGCTTAACAGCGCAATGTGTTCAAGGGAAGCTTGGAATCCGACGCTGCTTTGTAGGGCGGAATTCCAATTGTATATTCCTTTGTCGTAATCAGGCAGCAGTGCAGTCAGGGTTGCGGTTACCTCGGCGTCGTTGTGGAAGCGAAAGTTGGATCGACGCCCAGATATTTCTGCCAACAATGGGTCCGCTGCTCTTCGAGCCATGATGCGGTCAAGCTCGGCAATGTTGTGGGCGTTAATGGCTGTATTGAGCTCAGATATATAGCCTTGCTCAGCTGTTTGCGCGGCCTTAGTAGAAAGCGAACGAGTGATTCCAAATGCATCAAAAACACGTGCCCTCACGTTTACATCGCTAATGTTGAAACCCGCACCGATAGTGACCTTCCCATCACCAATATCACGTGCTTCATAGTGTTTACCTTCGAAGAGCGTGAGATAGCCAAGAAGCTGTTGCGAGAAATTGTTTGCCGC
>CAZNMO010000334.1:0-3313 GCA_964574195.1 uncultured Clostridiaceae bacterium
TTGGTCCGAGGAAGGGGAACCCCATCGTGCTGGCTTGGCATGGAAGGACGGCTACCCAAAAAGTGTTTTTCGCAGCTTGGTCCGCGTAAGCTCAATGCTTATGGCTTTACCCAGCATTGCCACTCTTCTTACTATGTTGTGGGACCGCGAAGACAACCCACCACTGGAACTTGCTTTGCTCTCGCTCCGCTCGCTCCCACCTGTCTTCTTCCCACTATAGTGAAAGATCTTTCACCATAGCAGGAACCTCACTGACCTTCTCGGGCAGTTACTGATTTTTAGCTGGGGATCCCTTCCTGCTTATCCACCCACCGTAAACGATTACTAAAGGACTTGGAATACGAATGAGATCAAAAAGGCCATCATTGGGGCAAACGATGCAATAGCTTCGGTTAGAGCAAAGCCCAAAATGGCATAACCAAATAATTGTTTTGCCAATGATGGATTTCGCGCCACGGAATGAATCGAGGAACTAAGGACGTTTCCAATACCGATAGCAGCTCCCGCTGAAGCAATTGTAGCAGCTCCTGCACCCATTGATTTTGCACCTTCTAACATCTCGACTTGAGAATTCTCCTCACGCTTTTTCCATCACGATTTTCTCTTCGAGAACACTCGCCTCGTCGATTCTTCCCCTCGTTCCTTTTATCTTGGACATTGAGATGTTCATGCAAAGCATAGGCGTCACAAGCGGTACACTGAACACCAACCCAATCTCGAAAAATAAAGAGAAGTACAAGCAAGGACATTTTCTCGATCAAGAAGGTATTGAACTTCTCGACGCACCTCTATCAATTCCTTCTTTGCCTCATCTTCTTCTCTTATGAAATTTCTTTTGAAATCGATTTTTTCAATATTCAATATTTATATTGACAATAGTGTATCGAACAAATAGAATTCATTGTGATAAATGAAGTGGATCTATTTCGTTTTCTTTCTATTGATTGAGACCTAGCCTCTCTCCTTTGGTTCGTAGCCTTGGGTTATACACTTTTCCTTAAGGCAGAGGTTTTGCCCACTTCAAAAACATGTACTCCGTCGAAGGCAAAGAGGTTTTCAGCAACCCTAGAGCTAGTTCAACTTGAAGACTCTCTTTTTCTCTATACGGAATTCCTAGGAGTCCACAAAAGAAGGCAGTACCAAATAACCTAGAATAAGGAAGTTTTATACCTACTCAAGGGAACTAGCAAAGAAGCAATATGTCCAGTCACCTGGTCTTTAGGATTCTTACGATAGCAGGCGAGACTAAGCAGAAATACAAAGTCTAGGTAATTCTTTATCCACTCTGCCGGATCAATCACATTTGAGACCTAAGGAAGGTAAATTAGCGGCATCTCCTTCGAGAAGAGCCCATATTCTTTCAGTAATACTATGAGATAGATTAGGAAAGACTTCGTTTTCCGGGTCAAGGTTTGCATTTAGCTGAGGTAGAAGTTCGTTAGCAAGTGGAAAGTCAAAAAGGGGGTCATTCTCTTCTAATTGAACTTCCCCCCGCTTACTTGAATTCCTTCTAATTCAAGGGTTATAGGTGCATCCCCATTTCCCCCTTCGGCCTCTCCCTCTTCGAGTCGTCTTCACTTCTTCAATCCTGCTGCTCTTCTCCCTCTATATAGCGCGGGTAGCTTGCTTCCAAGCCACTGGCAGGAACCAGATAAGGAACAAGAGAGAGAAGCAGCTCAATTTCAAAGGTTAGGCGCGATAGCCACTCGTGCAGAAGGAGATGTTTGGGATAAAAGCCCCGTCTCATGGTGCTTTTGTTAGGAGTTCCCCCTCTCCGGTATATTTTACTGTGGCAACCCTGATGGAGAAGATTGTTGGCCCCCTCTCTGCTGGTTCTCTCAGACTAGCATCAACTGATGTTAAGGTTAACCCAATAGTCAGGTTTCATTACTTCCGAAATCCTGGTGATGGATGTGGAGAGGTGTGTGAACAGAAAGATTCATGATGTACAACAAAGCCGCTCCATGTAGGAATTCAAGTACCAACAAGAGTTTGGTCCTATATATTTCAGGTATGTTGGACCTTCATTGCCTGCTGATCTATCCAATGATTTTCTGATGGGATAGTTCTGTCGTTGTGACCACAATATCGCATTACCATGGCGGCTGCCTTGTTGGGAAAGTGGTTGATAGGAACTTAAGACTTTTTGGGGCACTCAGAGTTGTTGATGGTTCAACCTTTACCGTGTCACCGGGCACCAATCCGCAGGCTACTCTGTTGATGCTTGGCCGGTAAGTGCTTTAATATGCGTTGGATATTGTACAGAAGTGCGATTGCGACTAATCGGGAGCTTGCGTATGTAAACGAAAGAGTAGACATCCCCCTTGATAACTGAATGCAAGCGAGGCTGGACCGTCATTCGCGTATGTAAGTGAAAACGAAAAGAAAGGAGGAGTTGCTAGCTACGCTCCTCGGCCTCCGCATAATCACACTTCAGAATACTTTCTTCGGCTGACCAAGTCAGCTCACTTCCTGCCGATCTACCTGCACGGATGCCTGGAATGTTTCACACTAATCTTTTTCTTTCTTCCCCTGCTTTCTTATCATTGAAAGCCTTGGCAGCAGTCCATTCCTACCGTACTCTGGCTATTCTATCTGTCTGTGTATCGCGTAGAGCACGTACTATGAATCCAAGTTCCCTAGTGTAAGACTAAACTCAGTCTGGTAGTGTCCCCTTTTTTGGTGTAAGGGCTTGTAGCTTTCAATGTGTTCCTTCTTGTGAGTGCGCAAAGAGCTTCTTCGAGAGCAGCTGAGTCAATAGCACTGGATTTAAAGGGTTCCTATTTGTCCACATCACCAGGCAAGTCAAAAGAAGTAAAGTAAAGGTAAGCCAGTAAGAACTATCGATAAGAAGGCGCAATCAGTGAAGATGTTATTCCTTGGTAGAATGGAATTTCAAATCTCCCCGCTTAAAGAGAAGACATTTTACTTTAGGTCGCCCCTTTGTGCCCTAGGAAGGGAATTCTCATTCACCCAATTCCCCCGAGCAAAGGATTCCAATTTGACTTCGTTGTAGTAGGAAAGGTTGCCTCGGATGTCTTTGCATAAAAAGTCTGACGAAGTCGAGTAATTCCTTAAAAAAGAGAATTCTTCTTTCTTATTACTCGCGTAGACGTACTCCACTCCTCGTCTTGCGACGAGTGGCTTGTCGCTCCTCTCCGTCACAGTCGAGCAGCTTTCACTCCTCGTCTTGCGACGAGTGGCTTGTCGCTCCTCTCCCTGACGGTCGAGACTACGTACCTCGATAGTTGGTCTCGAAAGAGAAAATTTCTCTGTTGTACTGGATAGCGTTCCCAAAAGGCATCCATAGGCT
>CAZNMO010000335.1:0-3277 GCA_964574195.1 uncultured Clostridiaceae bacterium
CTTACCGATAATGAGCTGAAAATAATAGGTATCGATATATGATCTGTATTGTTTAACATTCAGTTGCAACTTTGTTAAATAATTGGTAATATTATAAATTAGATATATGTCGAATTGGGGGGAGAATGTAAATGCCAATGGAAATATACGGGGAAACCAATGAGCCGGTAGTGAAGGTATTCAATTCCCCGGTAATTGAATTGATTTGCGCAGTCCATTTACTTACCGATGCTGCACACCACCAGTATGAAATAAAATGGGCAGAGGAGCTGCTATCAAGATTCAGCAGTGAGGAGATGAAAGCTCTGGATACCCTGAAGCTTTTTCCTGCCGGAGGTATGAATATGCTCAACCTCATACTGGAAAGTGAAGAGCTTATATCAATAAGCAGGTTTATTGATTATATTGAACAGCTTGATCTTCTGGAGTTCTATTTCCTCCTGTTTAATGAAGATATAGAGAAGGCAAGGATACAAAAGGCATTTACCGACAAAAAGGAACGTTACAGGATACAGGAAAAGATCAAGTGGATCGTTGAAGAAAACGAGCTAATGCTTTTCTTTGAGAATCCTCAGAAAATAAAGAGCAATACGGTGCTTACCTACAGGACGGTCATGAAACACGACTTTCAGGCTAAGCTGGACAGATGCAAAGAAAAGATGGAGACAGGCATTCAGTATGTTGAAGGCTTCAATGGCAAAGACAGCATAGAATCCATGCTTGAGAAGATATCCGGAAGGCCAAGGAAGCTTTTCACGGGCTATAAGGAATACAACATCATCCCGTCATATTTTGTATCGCCCCAAAGGTGTATCAGGATATTCTCAGGTGACAGGATATATGTGGTCTTTGACTGCAGGGTGACCAGAGATAAGAGAGAAGCGCTGCTGGAGGAACTTTCAAATATATTGAAGGTGATAGACGACAAGTCAAGAATGGAGATACTACGGCTGCTTGTGAACAACAAGAGCTACGGAAAGGCACTGTCGGACCTGGTGGGCATTTCCACACCGACGGTATCCCATCATCTTGATATACTCAAGCAAGGCGGTTTTGTAAAGGAAGAGAAAATCAGGAACATAAAATATTTTTACGCCGACAAGGAAAAACTGAAGAAGGTAATCGAGGATATAAACAAGTATTTCTTCGGAGCTGATTAGCATTCAAAGGCTGCATTTACTGCAGCCTTTTTTATTGCCTGACTGTCATCCTGAGCGTTAGCGAAGGATCTTTTGGTAGCTGAATTTTCATTATAAAAAGTTTTTCAAATTAAAAGGAATATTAATATTTATGTTGTATCTTTAATTGTATTATCAAATTTTCTTATAAGCGCTTCCGGTAAAACATATCATATGTACTAAGGAGATGTATTCATGAACGTAAGGGAAATAACTGAAAACCTTGAAAAACAGAATTTCTCAAGCTATGCTTCCTTAAGCATGAATACCAAGGGGAGGCTTACCGATGAGGAAAAGTGTGATATCAGGACAGACTATCAGAGGGATAGGGACAGGATATTGCACTCAAAAGCTTTCAGGAGGCTGAAGCACAAGACACAGGTGTTTATATCCCCTGAAGGGGACCATTATAGAACAAGGCTTACCCATACCCTGGAGGTATCGCAGATCGCCCGCACCATAGCAAGAGCATTGAGGCTGAACGAGGATCTGACAGAAGCCATTGCACTTGGGCATGATTTGGGTCATACTCCCTTTGGGCATGCGGGGGAGAAGGTGCTTAACGAGATCCACCCTGGAGGCTTCAAGCATAATGAGCAGAGCCTTCGCGTAGTAGACATCCTTGAGGGCGGAAAGGGATTGAACCTGACATACGAAGTCAGGGACGGCATATTGAAGCATACTGGGAGCCTGAGGGCAGAAACCCTTGAAGGAAGGATAGTCAGCTTTTCAGACAGGATAGCCTACATAAATCATGATATAGACGATGCCCTGAGAGGCGGTGTGTTGGAACCAACCGCCATACCTGAGGATTGCATCAGGATACTGGGGGATACCCATAAACAGAGGATCAATACAATGATAAGCGACGTAATAAGGGAAAGCATGGATAGGGACGATGTGGTCATGAGCAATGAGGTGAGCCAGGCAACCCAGGAACTGAGGAAATTCATGTTCGACAAGGTGTATATCGCTTCAGCCGCCAAAGTGGAAGAGAAAAAAACTCTAAACATAATAAAGAGCCTTTATGAATATTATATAGACAACCCGACAGAAATCCCCGCGGAGGGTTTATGGAAAAGTGAAAACATAAACAAGGAAAGAATGGTATGTGATTATATAGCGGGCATGTCAGACCGGTTTGCCATAAACGTTTTTACAGAGCTTTTTATCCCTGCGCCCTGGAGGGTTTAAATAAACCCTGGAATTCTGAATAAATAATATTAGTAAAATTTAATATATTTTGAAGGATATTTGAATTGTGTGTCGAATAAATTTTACTTCGGCACTCCTATTATATTGGTTTTTTATGGAGTTTAATATGAGGATACTTGTAGATGGTGACGCTTGCCCTGTAACTGCTTTGGTCCGGAAAACAGCAGCCCGATATGGAATCGGTGTTGTTTTTTTTCATAGCACCTGTCACTATAGCAGCAGTTCCAACGATTCCGACATGGAAAAAATAATGGTGGACAATGTATCGCAGGCGGTAGATATGGCAATAATTAATAAAGCATCCAAGGGAGACATTGTCGTAACAGGAGATTTTGGACTTGCATCATTGGTACTTGGAAAGGGAACCTATGCAGTGTCTTTCAGTGGTTTGATATACAACGAAAATAATATCGACCGGCTGCTTTTCGAAAGACATGTGTCGGGTGTAGTCAGGAGAAGCGGTGGAAGGACAAAGGGTCCGGCAAAACGTAGTGCCGAAGACGACAAAAATTTTGAAAAATCTCTCCAACTTCTAATTTCGCAAAATATGAAGGATATTTAGAAAATATGGAGAATACATATATTATTCCGGCTTTTTATGAAAGTATATCCGCTTTTGCAATCGGATTTTGCCGGAATGCTGCTCCGGCCGTTTTGGCTGAATGGCGGCAGAATATGGCGTAAGTTTATGGGATAAGGCGTCAGAAAGTAATGTGCTAATTAAATGAAAAGGTGGAAAAGATGATGCTTTTCTCAGAAGACAAGATCTCTGAGATAATAGAAAAAAACGACATTGTGGATGTTATATCGGAGTACATGACCTTGAAGAGGAGTGGAACCAACTATTCAGCTTTATGCCCTTTTCATTCCGAGAAGACACCGTC
>CAZNMO010000336.1:0-2835 GCA_964574195.1 uncultured Clostridiaceae bacterium
CCACCCTGGGCATCCTGCGCCCCCACTCCGAAACCAAAGAGCTCTGGCTCGATGCCTACTATCCCTTCTCCAGCGTGGACAAAGTGCGGCTGGGACCTAAAAGTCTTCCGCCACGCCCGCATGATCGCCCCGCCCACCGTAGCCGAAGTGGAGGCACTGCGGCGAGTGGATGTGACGGGGATGCTGCGGCGGGAGAAGTAGCCCTACGGCGGAAGCTCAACAGATGGCCTCCGACCAGTCAGGGGGTTCAAAAACCCAAAAGGCGCTGATTTCGCGCAGAAATCAGCGCCTTTCAACATTTGAAAATATGAACATCTGCTCAGCAGCACTGAGTCGAATCTGACAGCTTATCGGACTTTTCAGTTGTTAGTTTTTGGCGCCGACTCAAGCTGCAATCGGCTTCTTAGCTGCCGCCCTGCCTTGCGAGGCCAATGGTGGTCCCCGCCGTTGCAGAGCGAAGTTGCTCGAGCGGCTATTTCATCCGAACTCACCCGAACACCCCCCTCATCCTTGATGCATGCGTGGAAGATGCGGCGCATTGGTATGCACGAGCCGAAGCGCAAGGGGTTTCCACTTGACCTTTGTCCAGTCCGAGTTGTTCAAGCGAGATGTGTCCGCAGGTTGGGGGGCAATAAAAGTGTCTGGATTATCCTGGTTGCTTATGACTCTGGTTTGCGCTATCAGCTGCCGACCTAGCAGTGACACGAAGTCTTCAGTGATAAACTGGAACCGAAAATCGAGTTTAGCCTGTCAAGGCGCTCAGCTCATCAGTAATGAGCCTGAGGTCCAATCAATCCGAACTTCGCGCAGACTTGGAGTAGTGATGGCGCTTACAGATGAAATTAAGGCAGCAAGAAAGAAGGTTGTTACTGATGGCTACGAAATGTCGCTTGGTGAGATTATCAGTCTCTATAAGAACGAGGAATTGGTAATCGATCCAGTCTTCCAGCGACTATTTCGTTGGGATGACGAGCGAAAAACGCGTTTCATCGAATCATTAATCCTTGGGATCCCGATCCCGCCAATTTTTGTCTATCAAGACGAAAGTGGTATTTGGGAGTTAATAGATGGCTTGCAGCGTTTATCCACCGTTCTTCAGCTTACGGGTGACTTGGATGCTCTCGTGGCCGGAGAATTAGGCCCTCTGGTCCTCAATGGCACTCGCTTTTTACCGAGCTTAGACGGCAAACGGTGGACTGACTCCGCTCCGAAAGCCGGTGACGGTTTGGGACAGTCACTCCAAATTGAGATCAAGCGAGCACGTATTCGAGTAGAAATCCTGAAGGCAGAAAGTGATACTTCTGCCAAATATGAACTATTTCAGCGTCTAAATACCGGTGGAGCCGAGTTGACGGAGCAGGAAGTTCGAAACAGTATTGCCGTAGCATTGAATCGTGAATTCTACGACTGGCTGGTTGAGCGTTCTGTTGATCAGGCTTTTGTAAATACAACCGCTCAAACAGCAACCGCATTAGAGTCTCAAATGGGAGTTGAGCTTGTATTGCGCTTTCTTGCATTTCGAAATATTGAATATGCGCCTGGCTTGGACGTGCATGAGTATCTAGACGATGCACTGTTTAAGCTTGCGAGCGATCCAGATTTTGACTTGGTGAAAGAAAGGGATGTTTTTGATAAAACATTCGGTTACCTCGATGAAGCGCTAGAAGGCAATGCCTTTAAACGATGGAATGGCCAAAAGTTCACAGGAAAATTCCTCATGTCGCTGTTTGAGGTAATTTCTGTTGGGGTAGCAGAGAACATCGTAGCACTTGAAAAGTTAACGCCTCAGCGAAGAAAAAATGCCATAAAGCGTGCTGCGAAAAATATTTGGGAAAATGAGATCTTTACGGAAAATTCTGGCGCAGGTGTCCGGGGTACAACCCGGTTGTCCAGATTGTTGCCGATCGCGGCTGAAGCGATGAAACCGTGAAGGTTGGTTTATGGCAGATATTCATACCTTAGGCCAATTGCAAGATGGGTTAGACAAAGAAATGAGTTGGCGAAGAAAAGAAGTCCTCGCCTTTCGCGTGGCCTCAAAAAAAAATGGGCAAGATGCGGCGTACTTCATCCGGGCAGGAATAGCTTTGCTTTATGCTCACTGGGAGGGCTTCATTAAATCAGCTTCCGAGCATTATTTAAATTATGTTCAGCATCAAGGATGTAAATATCGAGATTTAAAAAGCTGCTTTGCGATTTTTGGTCTAAAAGGGAAGCTGCATACGCTCTCAACATCTCGAAAATCATTAGCCAACATTGAGGCTTTTGAATTCATTTTGACTGAGCTTGAGCAACAAGCCAATTTGAACATGTCAACGGCAATTGACACGGAATCAAATTTAACATCGAAAGTTTTTTCCAATATCGCAGCTTCTCTAGGTGTTGAAATAACCAATTACGAGACCAGATTTAATCTGATAGACGAAAGTCTCGTCAATCTGAGAAATAAAGTTGCCCACGGCGAGTACCTAAGGTTAGGCGGTCGCGAGTTTGGTGATCTTGTTGACGAGATATTGGAAATTATGGGGTGGTACAAAACAGACTTGATGAACGCGGCTGTCCAAGCAAAATATATGCTTTCAAATCCCGCTGAAGCATGACTGGCAGTCTTTATAACATTGGCATATTTTCAATCTGATGCGAGGTATCGGGCGCCGCAGAGTCATCGGCTCAATTCTGTCTGGATTGCTTAACTGGCCGCCAAGATATTAAGGAGACAATCGCAAATCACCGTGGCCGATAGCTCCTTGTACGGCAAATGGACTCAGTGCCTGTTGCACCTTGGAGCTGACCTACCCAGGGATTATCGGACCAGCTGGAACTTGAGAGGATGGCTTC
>CAZNMO010000336.1:2845-3253 GCA_964574195.1 uncultured Clostridiaceae bacterium
GGGCATGAGAAAGAGCCGATTTACCGAAGCGCAGATGGTGATTATTCTGCGCAAAGCCGACAAAGCTAAGGATAGCTGATGGCCAAAGTGCATCCCGTCGATGACCACTTTGGCAGAGAAGCCGTCGTCATGGTTCACAGCATCGGCGTTCATCCTAGCAAAGCCCCCAGGTGCTCCGGTCTGATTTCAGCCCAAGCGAAAACACCAGACTGCCCACACTGAACACCGCAATCGTCAGCCCCATGGGAAACGGGTCCCATCAGCAAAATTGCCCACACAGGCCGAGCAAAGGATGCCGGTGCCGTACTGCAGCGCGCCGATCAGGCGCTGATACCAGACCGGCTCGTTCGGGGCGGCAGTCCAGGGCGCCGACGATGGCGTTGGCAACAATGAAGCCGGTGGCCCCGG
>CAZNMO010000337.1:0-3191 GCA_964574195.1 uncultured Clostridiaceae bacterium
ATTTGATGCAGATGAGATTGAAGACATATTATATAATGGAAAGCTAATAGTAATCCCGCATTACCTACCTCAATCCAAACGTATTTGCGCGGTTGTAAGACAAGATTTAGTTGAAAAGTATCATATATCAGAAATAAAAAACTTTGAGGATTATGAAAACTATTTAGAAACAATTAAAGATAATGAGCAATCGTTAATACCAGGAAGCATTTCATCAATATATAATACGGATTATATTTTTGCTGAATCGTTCGGTTATTATAGGGTTGATAATTATTTAGTAGCAAAATGGGATGAGTCTGATTTGAACATAATTCCATGGGAGCAAGTTCCTGAATACAAATCAGCTATTAGTATTTTAAACCGTTGGTTGGTAAATGAATATATTAAAAAATCAGATCCAAAAAACATTGTGAATGATGCCTATAATGGGGTAATAAGTTCTTTTCTAATTCCTTGGTACACTTTAAACGAGTCATATATAAACAGTAATACTAAATTCAAATTTGAGGTTTATCCGCTCTATACAGATAAGATATCAGCTAAACTCCCAATTTCTATTGAGGGAATAGCATTTAATAAAAACTCAAAGAATGCAGGCCGAACAATAGAATTCATCGAATGGCTCCAAAGCAACCAAGAAAATTATGACCTTTTTTTGCTTGGAATAGAAGGAACAAACTATGTTTTAAGAGGAGAAATTATTACTTATCCCTCAAACACAAATCCGATAGCCGGATGGGCAGGTAGTTATGCTTTTAAAAACATTGACTATATAAGACCGGATATAAATCAACCTGAAAATTATAAGCAGATTTATACTAAAAGCATGCATTATAATGCAAAATATACACCAGCAAGTATCATGCAAAAAAGAATTAAGGATGTAAATGGATTTATCAAAAGCTTAGCTTCTTTTGAATCTATTATGCAGGAAAGATCAAAATCTATAATGGTATTTGAAAATAACTTAGTAAATGAAAAGTCGATGGAACAAATTATTGATTTTATAAACAGTCAAAAAATGTTGGGAATTAGCAATTTTGCAGATGTGTTTGCCAAAAAATTGTTAGAGTATAGTAAATAAGATTTTATAAAACACCAGCATGAGGTGATGGAGATTTTACTGTACCTGTTGCAAAGTATGATTGTAAAGTCATTGCAGCTGACATATTAGAAAGCTAAGTAGGTGGGCAGGAAGTGCGACAGACTAATGTACAGTCCTTAAGTAGTGAATAGATTTTAGGTAACATTATCTATACTATAATTATAAAAATTGTGAGGTTGTCGAAATGAAGAAAATTACTTATGCCATACTTTGCTTTGTGATCTATATTACTTTAATATTATCTGGTTGCATGTTTAGCAATGGAAAAAAAGATACAACAAAAAATATAGATACTCCTAACATTGATAAAGCAGGATCTGAGTCCAGAGTTTTATTCCATTTTAATAATTGGTATGATGGTGAACCTAAAGAATCAGGAGATAGTGAAATAATAGAGCAGCTACAAAAAAACCTTAGAGATAATGGTATTAATATCAAAATCATACCATATTATGACTATTCCATTGCAATAGGTCGACATAGCTACACTGAAGTAATAAAAGAAATGTCTGCATCAGGTGCTATCGATGCTTTTCATGTACCGAAGAACTTAAAAATTGATGAATCGGATATTAATATGTTTGAAGAGCTTGCAACTATAAATCAGGGTGATATTTTACAAAATACTGCGCCTGTATTATATAGCAAGCTTCAGAAGCTGGAAGCTATGAAGGATACAGACAGGATGTCGTATATCCCAGCGAATGTTATAGGCAGAACTGAATCAGGGCGTAGTGCGGTTGTTATTAGGAAAGATGTTGTAAGGAAGTTAGGCATAGACAGCATACGTAACATTTCAGAGTATGAGAGCATACTTAAAAGGATTAAGACAGAGACACAATATATTCCGGGATATATACAGGTGATGAAATGCAATGATGTGATGCTTCAGGAGCTCGGGTATTACAGTATTGAGAATATAACAGGTGATTTTGGCGGAATGTTGTTTGCTTTCAGGAATGACGATAATGAATTTAATAAACCAATTCCAATTGAGCAAATTCCTGGTATAAATACTCAATTTATGCGGCTTTTTGATCTTCATCAGCAGGGATTACTAAAGCTTACAGGTACAGGTGCCTACCCAGACTTTTCGAATGTTGCTTCTTTCATTGTGCCTGCCGGAACTGTTATACCAACATTTGATTATGATAATAGCAGAGCATTCCTGCTTTATCCGGACCAGCCTGTCAAAAAAGAAATGTCCATTTCCAGTGACAGAATTTATATTTTAAAAAACTCAAAAGTTCAGAATGAAATCATAAGAATGCTTGAATGGATCAATTCAAAGACCGAAAATATGAGACTCATAAGATATGGCAGACAGGGTGAGGACTATGCAGCTGATAATAATGCTGTGAAAGTGTTACTTAGCGGCAAACAACCTGGAAATTATGACGAAGTAACTAGAACGTATGACTACAGATTCAGATTTCAGTTTTTATTAAGCTCCGTTGATGATGACGGACTATTGAAAAGTGGAAATTCTTCAATTCCTGATAGTATGAAGAAAGAAGTTGCAAAGGCTCAGAACACTTTTTTACCTCTAGAAAAGCTTATATTAGAAAACCCAGCTAAGAATATAAATAATATTATGAATGAAGTTGCTGGGGAGTATGAGGCAAATGACATAGATATTTCCAAGCTTACAGGGCTTTCAAGTAGAAGAGTATACGATTATTATAGAGTGTTTGAATTTTATCTTCCACAGGGTCTTAATGTTTTTGGAAATTTTGTAAAAGGTCAGAGCCTTGACGAGGTTAAGATAATACAAGCGTTTTATAGCGAAGTTATACGAAGAATCGGGAAGTGAAGATTTGTAAATAGAATGGCTGCATTCATTAAAGAGTTTGATATAGATATTTACTTCAAAATAATCGAAAAGATGATTGTGCTTGAAGGAAATAAGATTATTGTAATCTTGCTTGATGGAATGGAAATTGAGTGCGGGATTGAATATGAATATTTGAGATTGGTTTTTGACTATAGAGATGGATTTTTATGGTATTTTATGATATCATGCATGGTAGAAATATTAGCTTCATAAGTTGTTATTTGGTTGGTTAATTAGTTGGTTATTTAG
>CAZNMO010000338.1:0-3191 GCA_964574195.1 uncultured Clostridiaceae bacterium
GTTATTTATTGATACCATTCGCTGTGACAGGTAATTTCTTTATGGCAATTTCGGGATTTGCATTGATTGCCAGAGAAAAATCAATTGAATACAATCTGTGCATCTATGCTATATTAACTTCGTTTACTATCATGCTTGTATCATCCTTGAATTTATTCAAGGAATATGTATCTGACAGCTTTCTGCTGGGCATGGGCGTGCTTATGGGCATTACTTTGTTTTACATATTGACAATGGTGATGGTGTTAAGGTTTGTAAAGGGCAAAAAGGTTGATAAAATAATGCTGCCATTTGCAGTTTTATTAATCTTAAGCATTGCCATAGGAAATGTTTTTGCTTTCCTTCTGGGATTTATACTGATAAGCAAAATCAGACACAAAGATGAAGAAATATCAATAGAGTGGATTGATGTTTTAAGAAGGCTGTTCAGAAATTACATGGCTGTATTGGGAATGTTTGTTGTAATACTTTTGATTTCCCTTTCGATATGCAGCAACCTGACATTTGATTATTCTATTGCAATAGATAACAACTATCAGACAATATTAAGATCACCTTCGCTGGAATTTCCGTTTGGTACTGACAATTACGGAAGATGCGTTTTTACAAGAATAGTTTTTGGTGCAAAGATTTCACTAATAGTCGGTACAGTTACCACATTGGTTCCGGTTATTCTGGGAGGAATTTTGGGAGCTATTTCCGGATACTACGGCAAAAAGCTGGATAACGTTGTAATGCGTTTCCTGGATATCATCTATGCTGTTCCGGATATACTGCTTGCGATTGCAATTGTTGCAGCTTTTGGTGCAAGCACTATGAATCTGATCATGGCGCTTAGCGTAGGTTCGATTCCTCTTTATGCACGAACGGTGAGAGCGACTGTGATGGGCATTTCAAACAACGAGTTTGTAGAGGCTGCAAAGGCATGCGGAGCAAAGGATTTTACAATCATATTCAAGCATATAATTCCAAATTCGCTGGCGCCTATAATAGTAAGAGCAACTTTAGGAATAGGAGGTGCCGTTCTCTCAACAAGTGCGCTGAGCTATCTCGGACTTGGCGTTGAACCGCATATTCCTGAGTGGGGCAACATTCTTAAGATAGGAAGCAATTATCTTGAGACTAATCCATACCTTGCTGTTTTTCCGGGGCTTGCCATAATATTGATCGTGTTGTCCTTCAATTACTTCGGTGATGGCTTAAGAGACGCACTTGATCCTAAATTGAAGTAGGAAAGGAGACTGTATCTTGGAAAATAATAATTTGTTGGAAATAAAAAACCTTCATGTTCATTTTATAACAGAGGATGAAACAGTTAAGGCAGTAAATGGTGTCAACCTTTCATTGAAGCAGGGCGAAAGCCTTGGGCTTGTAGGAGAGACTGGGGCAGGAAAAACCACGACAGCGCTGTCGATAATGCAGCTTGTTCCGTATCCTCCGGGTATCATTACAGAAGGTGAAATCATATTTCAGGGAAAAAATTTAATTTACAATACTGATAAGGAAAACCAGCAGATGAGAGGAAATGGTATATCCATGATATTTCAGGATCCTATGACATCTCTCAACCCGACCATGACTATAGGAGACCAGCTTTTGGAGGTTGTGATGACTCATAAAAAGGTCAGCAGAGAGGAAGGACGGAAACAGGTTTTGGATCTTTTGAAAGTTGTAGGTGTTAAAGAGGACAGGTACAATGATTATCCTCATCAATTTTCCGGAGGTATGAAGCAAAGAGTTGTCATCACCATGGCGCTGTTATGCAATCCTCATCTGTTGATAGCTGACGAGCCTACTACAGCGCTTGATGTAACTATACAAGCTCAGGTTTTGAAAATTATCCACGACTTGCAGCTTCAATACAATATGGCAATGATTTTAATTACGCATGATCTTGGCGTTGTAGCTGAAACATGCGATCACGTAGCTATAATGTATGCCGGCGAAATTATGGAAAAGGGCACGGTTGAGGAAGTGTACACCAATGCAAAGCATCCGTATACAAGAGGGTTGTTTGAATCTATTCCTAAGCTTGATGAAGAAAACGAAAAGCTTGTTCCGATACCGGGTGCGGCTCCGAACTCTGCTGATTTGCCTACGGGATGTCCGTTCCATCCGAGATGCAAATACAAACATGATATATGCGCGAAGGAATCTCCGTCATTAAAAGGGCAGGACCATCAATATAAATGTCATTTTTCACTATTTGAGGACGGGGAGGATAAATAACATGAAACCTATTTTAGAAGTCAATAATCTGAAAAAATATTTCAGTGTGCCAAACGGCAGTCTTCATGCTGTTGACAATGTAAGCTTCAGCATCAATCGGGGAGAAACTATGGGTATAGTAGGAGAGTCAGGCTGCGGTAAAAGTACATTAGGCAGGGTTATACTCAGGCTTCATGAACCTACATCAGGGAGTGTTGTTTACGACGGGATGGATATCACTACATTTGAGCATGAAGAAATGCGACAGATGCGAAAATATATGCAGATTATTTTTCAGGATCCATACGCATCCTTGAATCCAAGGTTTACAATTTCGCAGATTATAGAAGAGCCATTGAAGCTTCACAAAATTTATAAAAGCGAAAAGGAGCGAAGAGAAAAAGTCGAGTTTCTCATGGAGCAAGTTGGTTTGTCGAAGAGAGCATACAATCTTTACCCGCATGAGTTTGACGGAGGAAGGCGCCAGAGGGTGGTTATAGCGAGAGCTCTTGCTGTAAATCCTTCCTTCATTGTCTGTGATGAGCCTGTATCAGCGCTGGATGTTTCAGTGCAGGCTCAGATACTTAATTTGTTGATGGAGCTGCAGGAAAAGATGGGGCTCACATATATATTTATTTCGCACGATTTATCGGTTGTCAAGCATATTTCTGACAATATAGGTGTAATGTATCTAGGACAGCTCATAGAAAAGGCTCCTAAGAAGGATATATTCAGACAGCCTCTTCATCCATACACTATAGCTCTTTTATCAGCGATACCGTCGACAAACATAAAAAACAAAAAGGAAAAAATTATACTTTCCGGAGAAATAGTTTCTCCCATCAATCCGCAGCCGGGCTGCAGATTTTCTGCAAGATGTCCGTTTGCGACAGAACAATGCAGAAAAGAGAACCCGTTATTTGATGAGGTTGAAAATGATCATTACGTTGCATGCTTTAGGTATGAGGAAATAAAAGCTGGAA
>CAZNMO010000339.1:0-3107 GCA_964574195.1 uncultured Clostridiaceae bacterium
CATCTGCGTTGCTCTACCTGCGCGTTTTCGCTCAACGTACAAAATAGTACGCCAATATTTGTTTTTTTGATTGGTGGGCTAATTTTGACTGTAGGAGGAATCGCTTGTTACTGGAGGAGACGTCATGGATAAAAAATCCTTTACTTTACGGCGGTCTATAGCGCTATTTCTGACAATTATACTTTCCTCCATGCTGTTTCTGGCTTTGCACTACTTTGACAACAAGTACACGAAAGCTGCCCCTCAGGCCATCAATGGTGCGCTATATATTTCAGAGACAGATTGGACCAACATACCCATCCGCTATCTGCGAGATGGCTGGTGTTACTATTCGGACCGCTTACTGACACCGGAAACCTTAAAAAAACAAGGAGACAATTATCAATACCTATCCATAGGAGAAAAATCAAATTTTGCAATGGCCAACCCCCATCGTTCTCCTCATGGCAGTGCCAGCTATGCCTTAACACTGTATTTGCCTGAGGAAGTACATACATATGCCATTGAGCTGCCGGAAATCTATTCTGCCTACCGATTTTACATTGATGATAAGCTAAGGCTGCAATTAGGCGAACCAGACATGGAAAATTATCAGGATCAAACCCAGTGCCGTATGATCACTTTTGATGCCTCAGGCAAAGTAACGCTTTTGCTTGCAATTACTGACCGCTCATGGATATACAGCGGTCTTGTATATCCGCCAGCTTTCGGTGAACCTCTGAATTTAAACACCACTCGGGGTGTTCGAATTGGTATTTGCTTGATTTTAGTCACAGTAACACTGATGCTTGCCATTTTAAGCTTTTATCTTGCCACCCATACCCGCCGTAGGGACAACATATGGCTTTATTTTCTGTTATGTCTTGCAACTGCAGTGTTTAACTCTTATTCTGTGATGCATGGCATCTTAGAGCTGCCAATCCAGCCTTGGTATTCTATTGAACTTGTAAGCGGATATTTAGTGACGCTGTTTGTAATACTTCTTCACAATCGCATTTGCGAAATGAAGGTATATACGAGGATTATCAGCGGTACTTTAGCAGGAGCAGTCTGTATACTTGCACTGCTTTACGGATTGTTTGCCTCGCAGCTTACTCTTCCGGTGATGCTTGCATTTTCTAATGTAGTTTTTGGATTCAAGCTGTTTACTGCCGGATATCTTCTGTTTACTGCTGCTATAGCGGTGCACAGGAATATCGAAAAAGCGACAATACTGCTTTATGCAGATATAATATATGCCTGTGCTTTTATCTGGGATCGAATTTTACCGAGCTATGAACCAATACTAAGTGGCTGGTTTCAGGAGTGGGGAAGCTTAAGCCTTGTAATCGCAACAGGTATAATTCTGTGGTATGATGTAGCCGTAGGCTACCGTCACAGCCTTGTCTACGCTGAGGAACAAAGACAGATGAAACGCCAGCTTACAATGCAGGTGGAACATCTGAGGCAGATGAACCAAAAGGTGGAGGAAAGTGCTAAGATGCGTCACGATTTCAGGCATCACTTGCGAACTCTGATGACACTTGCAGGAGAAGGGTGCCTCGAGGAACTGGAAAATTACATACGTGGTATCACAGAGATAAATGAGGGAACCCGATTAGGCAAACTAACAGACAATATTGAGTTAGATGCACTGGTGCAATATTACAGCAACCTCGCACAATCTAACAGCATCCAATTTAGAGCTAGACTAAAACTTCCCACAGAGCTGCATTTTCCTATTGTCGAACTGTGTGGGCTGATAGGAAACTTACTTGAAAATGCGGTGGAAGCCTGCCAACGCCAAGAGACTTTAGAAAAGACAATTTTCATTGCAGGACGGATACAGGACGAGCAGCTTGAATTTGTTGTTGACAATAGCTTTGATGGTGAACTTAAAACCATAGGAGGAAAATACTTATCCTCTAAGCGAGATGGCTTTGGTCTTGGCATTTCCTCTATTTTAGAAACCGTTGAGAGATATAATGGTGTAATCAATCTATATGCCGATAAAAAGGGCTTTCACGCAGAGATGTCCTTGCCGCTTATGATAAAATGAAATAAAAGAACTAGATAAAAGAACAATTGGGTTTGCCAGAAGAAAGCTATCTCAAACAGAAGCAACATGCCAACTGCGTCTATAATAAAATTATTGTAACATTATATTAATTTCTCATATACTATAATGAATTAAACCAATTAATTTTTTGCATATATAATGAATATATATTAGTTTAAAAAATGCTGAAAGTGACGTGAAATTGTACTAAAGGCATTTTTATTTTTTATTTCCATATAAAATATCCTAAATAAAATTTATATATCAATAAAAATTGACATTCCATGAAATTTACAATTATTTATGCATAATACGAATAATAATTCAATATTCCGACTGTATGTTTCCTCTTGCATTTTCTGCTGTGACAATTGATGTACGTCCCCACTGTCACGCCCATTGTCACAGTATCAGATTTTTATCCTTTAAAATTTTAACTGATTTTTTTAATGCATCAGATGTTTTCACTTCGATGAGCACACTGATATCTTTGCTTCGTGCGAAATTCACCAGTTCACTGATATTCAGCTCGCCGTCAAAGGGCACCTGATGGTCGCTTTCTCCTTTCGCATCGTGCAAATGCATGTGAGATATTTTATCTTGATGTTTCATTAAATACTGCTTATCTGTAAAATTGCTCACAGCATCATGTCCTGTATCCCATGTAAGCTTTATATTCGGATATGTCAGTGATTTATCCAAAACGTTTTGAATATATTTCTTCCCGAAGTTGTGGCTGTTTTCTATTGATAATGTTATATCGTATTTTTCTGCTTTTGATGACAGCTCCTCTATTGATTTAATGAAATTCTGCTCATATTGTTCAGCGTATTGCTCATAAATATATACTTTTTTATCAGGCAGTGTCATTTTGGCTCCCTCAATAATGTGCATGTTCAAAAGCTTAATGCCTGATTCGTGCGCAAAGTCCAATGTATCCGAAAAAAGTTTCACATAGCCTTTTCTTACACTTTCATAAAATGTACCTAAATCAGCTTCATCCGGCATATGCATCGTAAATTGTATATTAGTTTCTTCAGTTACTTTTCTTATCTCACGGGAATTTAAA
>CAZNMO010000340.1:0-2995 GCA_964574195.1 uncultured Clostridiaceae bacterium
TCTGTTGTCTCAGACTTCGGTGGTTCGAATCCACCTTTCCCCACCATTGAAATCATAGTCCGAAAGGACTTTTTTTATTGCTATTCCTACAGAATGACAACAAATTCTTTTGGTTATACTATATTTTGATTCGTAAAGTTGAAAAAACATAAGAAATATTCTTAGAAAAAATGTACATATTGACAGTAAGTTTCCACTATGATAGTATAAGCTTACAAATAAATAGTAAAAAGCTCATCAAGAGAGGTGGAGGGAAGGGCCCTATGAAACCCGGCAACCGGCAGATGTACGGTGCCAATTCCTGCAGGATTGCTGTATTCAATCCTGAAAGATGGGGGAGTAATTAGTTTTTATGCGACTCCTTCGTCAAGAAGGGGTTTTTTATTTTATATCAGAAGAAATGTTTGAAGGAGGATTATCATGATAAGAAAATTATTTACATCCGAATCAGTAACGGAAGGACATCCGGATAAAATATGCGATCAGATATCTGACGCAGTGCTGGATGCAATATTAGAGCAGGATCCAATGGGAAGAGTGGCATGTGAGGTCTCTGTCACCACCGGTCTGGTACTTGTAATGGGTGAGATATCAACCAACTGTTATGTTGATATTCCCAAAATAGTAAGGAAGACCATTGAGGATATAGGCTATACAAGGGCAAAATATGGCTTTGATGCCGATACCTGCGGTGTTATCACAGCTATACACGAGCAGTCTGAGGATATTGCCCTTGGAGTGGATAATGCTTTGGAAGCCAAAAAAGGTGAGATGACTGAGAAAGATATTGCCGCAACTGGAGCCGGAGACCAGGGAATGATGTTTGGGTATGCCTGTGATGAGACCCAGGAGCTTATGCCTATGCCGATCTCACTTGCACACAAGCTTGCAAGAAGGTTGTCTGTAGTAAGAAAGGAAGGTATCCTGGATTACCTGAGACCCGATGGCAAAACACAGGTTACTGTAGAATATGATGACGGAAAGCCTGTAAGGGTGGATACAATCGTTGTTTCTTCGCAGCACAGCCCTGAGGTTGACCACGATACAATTGAAAGAGACATCATAGAAAACGTAATAAAACCAATAATACCGGAAGGAATGATAGACAAGGACACCAAGTTCTATATCAACCCGACCGGAAGGTTTGTAATCGGGGGACCACATGGAGATTCAGGCCTTACAGGAAGAAAGATAATAGTTGACACCTATGGCGGATATGCAAGACATGGCGGCGGTGCATTCTCAGGCAAGGATCCGACAAAGGTTGACAGATCTGCTTCCTATGCTGCAAGGTATGTAGCAAAGAATGTTGTAGCAGCGGGGCTCGCATCAAAGTGCGAAGTACAGGTTGCATATGCAATAGGCGTAGCAAAGCCGGTGTCAGTATTGGTAGAAACTTTCGGAACCGGAAAGCTGTCTGATGATGAAATTTCCAAAATAGTAACCCAGGTATTTGATTTGAGGCCGGCAGCCATCATAAAGAACCTGGATCTCAGAAGACCGATTTACAAACAGGTTGCCGCATATGGCCATCTGGGAAGGACAGACCTGAACCTTCCCTGGGAGAAGACCGATAAGGCAGAGGAAATAAAAAGGTTGGCTGGAATATAAATAACGAAGGTGCAGTTCATAAGGAACTGCACCTTTTTTGAATGATGCCAGTATTGATCCATTATGTACAACTGTATAATTCTGTATGTTATAATAAAGAAGTAGTTGACTTTGAAATCTTTCCGAGGTGTTTACAATGGATGAATTGCAGGGAACGATATATGAGGTTGTGTTCAGGAATGAACAAAACGGATATACAGTACTGGAGCTTGAGAAGGAAAAGGAGCTGCATACCCTGGTGGGCTATTTTTCCTTCATAAATATAGGTGAGACAATAAAGGCTTATGGAAAATGGGTGCAGCATCCCGACTATGGGAACCAATTTAAGGTGGAGGCTTATAACTCTGTTACTCCTGCAACAATAAACGGAATAGAAAAGTATCTTGCCTCAGGGCTTATACCGGGAATCGGGCCTCATACAGCAAAAAAACTGGTGGAAAAGTTTGGACTTGATACCCTTGACATTATACAGTACAATCCTGACCGCCTTATTGAGGTGGAAGGAATAGGGAAGAAGAAGGCTGAGAAGATATTTGAAGCTTTTCAGGAGCAGAAAGAGCTGAAGGACATAATGGTTTTCCTTGAACAGTACGGGATAGGCCCTGCTTACGCCGTCAGGATATACAAGGCCTATGGTGCAAATACCATCAGTGAGATCAAGGAGAACCCCTACAAGCTGGCAGATGATATATTCGGCATAGGCTTCAAGATGGCTGATAAGGTGGCTCTGTCCATGGGAGTCAATAAAGCCTCTGAATATCGTACAGCATCAGGCACACGATATGTACTCAACCAGTATCATGGAAACGGGCATACCTTTGTACCGCAGGAATCACTGGTAAGAACTGCTGCTGCACTGCTGGAGGTTGATGAAACTACTGTCGAGGATACTATATTGAAGCTGCATTTTGATAAAAAACTGGTTGTAGAGAATATCGGGGATATAAGGGGAGTATACTCGATCCCCTTTTTTAAGGCTGAAGCAGGGACGGCCAAAAGGCTAATGCAGCTGCTTTATTATAGGATACCCCCCATGGAATTGGATATTGACAAGGAGATAGCTGCTGTTGAAAAGTCTGAAGGCTTAGAGTTGGCGGTGAAGCAGAGACTTGCAGTCAGCGAAGCGCTGGTACAAGGTATACTTGTGATCACAGGGGGGCCGGGTACAGGTAAGACAACGACCATTAAGACAATTATCAACATATTTGAAAAACAAGGGCTGCAGGTACTTCTGGCAGCACCGACAGGGAGAGCTGCCAAACGGATGCAGGAGGCAACAGGACGAGATGCCAGGACCATCCACCGCCTTCTGGAATTTGGGTATGGAGAAAGCGATGAAGAAATGTTTTTCCAGAAGAACGAAGAAGCTCCCTTGGAATGTGAT
>CAZNMO010000341.1:0-2940 GCA_964574195.1 uncultured Clostridiaceae bacterium
GGTTATTGATTGGTATGTCCGTGACTCTGAAACACGCACAGAAGTATACATTCTGGTTTCACAAGGCGATTCTGCCATGGAAATTTTAAAAGGCCAAACAATGATAGAAGAAGTCAAGTCATTTACATTGAGTGAAATGATAAGAAACCAGAAGAACCTAAGTAAAGCTCCAGAAATCAATATACTACAGTTTTGCAATGATTTAGAGGCTGAAGGCATATCTGCAATAGCTCCCGCAATAAGCCTTAGGAAAATTGAAGGGAGATTAGTGCCTCAGATCATGGGCACTGCAATTTTCAAAGAAGATAAGCTAGTAGGCTTCCTTGATGGTGAAGAAACAAAAACCATGCTTTTTATCAAGGATGAGGTTCGTGGTGGTGTATTGGTTGAAGGAATTCAAGGAGGAAAAATAAACACTCCTACTGCTCTCGAAATATTCAAGAACAAGACCAGGGTAAAGCCTGTAATAGATGATGAGGGCATTAGTATGGAACTGAATGTTGAAACAAAAGTGGCTATTGATGAAATTGCCGGCACAGAAAACTTTATAGAGGACGAAGGGCGAAATTTACTGGAACAGAGCGCAGAGAAATCATTGAAAAACCAAATAGTAGCTCTGATTGAAAAAATGCAGTCACAGTATGATTCCGATATATTCGGATTTGGTGCAAAATTAAGAGGATATTACTTTAAAGCCTGGAATGATGTTGGCGGTAATTGGGAAGAAACTTTCAAGGATTTAAATGTTGAAGTGGCAACGAAGGTGCATATAGAGAATAGTGCAACGTACGCTAAGCCTATAAAAGTAGGTGACTAAAATTATGCTTGTAATAGCAATCATAGGATATGCATTTCTGTTCATATATGATTCAATGCCATTATACAAGCAAAAAATATGGCAGGACCTATGGGCAAATGCAGTAATTGGAGCTTTCTCATTTACAATTGCAGTGTTGTTATGTCTTGGTGTAAAGATACCAAGTCCTGTAGAACCAATCAGAGAATTAATTACTGTAATATTTGGAAAGTAGAGTAGGTTTATAATGCAAAAAGAGCAAATCACGGATAAAGAAGCTATATGCCTGTTGATCGAATTTGTCATCGGAAGTTCCCTCATTCTTGGCGTTGGCGGAGATGCCAAGAATGATGCCTGGATTTCTGGAATTGTTGGCATTGTTATGGCAATTCCAATGTTTTTGATATTCTCAAGGTTGCTTTCCCTTTTTCATGGCATGGATCTATATGATATTCTTGAAACAGTACTTGGTAAAATACTTGGTAAAGCTGTTGCAATCATATATATATGGTATTCTTTTCATTTGGGGGCACTTGTGCTCCGCAACTTCGGAGAATTCACAAGAACGGTAGCCATGCCTGAAACGCCTATGATAACTACAATGTTTTGCATGGGCTTGGTATGCATTGTCGGCGTAAGGTTAGGAATAGAAGTATTGGGACGAACTACTGCATATTTTATACCTGTTTTATTCTTTATTCTAATAGTAGTGCAATTACTGGCATTACCGCAGTTCCATTTTAATTATTTAATGCCCATATGGGGAAATGGTTTTGGCAAGATATTTAAAGGCGGGTTTTCGGCTTTCTCATATCCTTTTGCTGAAACAGTAGTATTCGTTGGTGTTTTTAGCTCACTAAAAACAGTATCATCACCATATAGAGTTTATTTCATCGGAATATTGATCTCGGGGATCACTGTAGTTCTAGCTACAATTAGAAACATAGCAATATTAGGCATTATGCTTGGCAGTGTGAAGTTCCCATCATATTCAGCTGTGAGCAGCATTACCATAGGTGATTTTCTGCAGAGGATAGAAGTAACTGTTTCTGTTGTATTTATTTTTGGTGTATTTATTAAAAGCTCCATTTGCCTGCTGGCTACTTGCAGGGGGATCGCAAAAGTGTTCAATTTGAAGGATTATAGATCCATTGTTATCCAGACTGGATTATTAATGATTTATTTTTCTTACATAGTTTATAAAAACAGTATGGAAATGAGGTATTGGGCCTTTAAGGTCTATCCGTATTATGCTTTCCCTATGCAGGTGCTATTACCCGTTATAATATGGATCATTTCTGAGATCAAAACAAGAAAGAATAAGGAGCTTTACCGTAGCGGGTACAGAGGATAAGAGGCTATTGCGAAGCAAGCCAATAAAAAGCAGCGGGGACGGTTCTCTTTGCGTATGTTTTGTTGACACTATCGTTTTGATGATATCGTGCATTAAGCTGTTTTACGTTTGTATGTGCTCATCGCAAACAGATATGCGACGATCAGTATCCCCAAGCACCATGCGATCGCGACCCAAATATCATTGCCGACAGGCTGAGTTGACAATAACGCACGAACAGCATCTACTATTGACGTTACAGGCTGATTCTCCGCAAAAACACGGACGACTGTGGGCATCGTTTCGGTCGGCACAAAAGCTGAGCTGAGAAAGGGCAGAAAGAGCAGCAGATATGAGAACGAGGACGCGCCTTCCTTTTACTTTGTTCTATCCGTGGCCTTTTTCACAGCCTTGTAAACATCTTGGTCAACCGATTCCTGATAGATGTCCGCGTAAGTTTTCGAATCTTTGATCAAATCGTCGCAGAAAGCCGCTGCATCACTGCCCGTTACTTCGAGCACACCTTTCCCGGAAGCTGCGCCTTCTTCAAAAAGATCAACGATCCCCGAAAGTAAACCCATCCCCTCGGTTAGCTCAACAGGGCCGACTTTAAATAGATATTTTTGAAGCTCTTTATAAACGATCTGATAATCTTGCGGGAGCGCTTTGACACGTGCCATGTGAGCCCACCACTCTTTTTTACCTTCGATGATATCTTGAATTCTCATATTATCCTCCTATTTACCTAGTTTTTTGGCGATATTATTGTTGAGTTGCTCGCGCCACTTGTCGCGAAAAGACTTTGCCCCTT
>CAZNMO010000342.1:0-2932 GCA_964574195.1 uncultured Clostridiaceae bacterium
AAAGTGAAAAATTTAAAGATACCGGATTTATAAGACTTAATATAGTCAGACAAAGTGATAAAGTTCCTGTACCTAATGCAACTATAACGATTTATGTAACTGATGGTATGCGCAGGGATATTCCTATTATGCATTTAATAACTACAATAAACCCAATAAGAATAGAATTGCCTATGGCATATGAATTATTAACTAGAATAGTAGGACCAGAGTACAACTTTTCCACATACAATTTAAGAGTAGATGCTTTTGGATATTTTGCTACTAATATATATAATATACGTTTGTTTCCTAATACAACATCTGACTTTGAAATTAATATGGTTGCAGTATCACAGCTTAAGGAAAAACCAAGCATTGAGGAAAGGATTAATATACCTCCTCATCCCAGAGATGTAATCAAGGAATGAAGCAAATGCAAAATTTATACGATTATATTTGGATATTTTAATTAAGCTTATCTTTTAATTTTAGGGTGAGCTTTTTATTTTTGCAATAAAAAATAAACAGGTGCAAAAGCAGAGGTTTATTAAAAATCCTTTGAAAATATGGTGAAATACTATATATTTACCTTATGCAGAACATGTAGAAACGATAATTATACTGAAACATATGTCAGACTCGTTGCATTAATTTTATGGACGATTATAAAATATATGATATAATATTTTACAATGAATATTTATTTCATTTATTGTAAATATTTATTGAGTCTTAATAAAATGTTATATTTGCACCCGTTGTACTATCAGCGAATTTTATATGAATTTGGATTGTTTTTAAGACTTACTAATTTGTTGTTTAAATATTGCATGATATAGCGAGATTGTTAATATTATTTTTTAGTTAAAAGCTACACTCCGAATCGTTTAGCTATAGTAGGGGAGGATAAGTTTTAAATTATGAAACTGAAAACAAGAATTATAATCTTTGTTATAATAATTTTATTTTTTTCGGTAGGAAGTATTACAATGCTCTCATATTTTCAAATGAAAAGCATCTTTAATAATCAGTTGGAAAACAAACTTTTTGACATTGCTTACTATACTGCAGAGGACAATATGGTCAAGGATGCTTTATCCGGTAATGACAGCATACATGATTTGGATTTATATGAACATATTGAAAATATAAGATTAAAAACAAAAGTTGATTTTATTGTGATAATGGATATGAATGGAATAAGGCTCACTCATCCTAACAAAAAAAACATAGGTTTAAAATTTGAGGGAGGAGATGAGAAAAAGGTGTTGACAGAAAAAGAGGAATATGTTTCAGAAGCTAAAGGTACGCTAGGAACTTCAATCAGAGTGTTTGTGCCCATTTTTAAGGACGGAAAGCAAATTGGTGCAGTAAGTGTGGGAAATACGGTTAATGAAATCAGTAAGGAGACTTACAAAAAAATCGAGCAATTTTATCCATTTCTAATTATTGGATTTTTATTAGGAATTTTCTGTGCTGCAATTTTAGCATCAAACATCAAGAATGAAATTTTAGGATTGGAGCCAAAAGAAATTACGTTGATGTATAAGGAGATAGAAGCAATTCTTGAAAATGTTAGAGAAGGAATAATAACTTTAGATGAAAAAGGAAACCTTATACAATTCAATAAAGAGGCATCTAGGATACTTGGATTGACCGATAAGGATATGGGGAGAAATACATCGGATATAATTCAGGACAATAAGGCATATGAAGCTGTTAAGTACGGTGAAGGTATGGAAGACATAGAAGTTAAAATCATTTCAGGGGTTACTATTTTATGTAAGTATAATATTTTAAAAAATGATAAGAATAAGGTTATAGGACAAGTCATAAATTTTAAAGATTTGACTGAAGTAAAGAAAATGGCTGAAGAGCTTACAGGAATTAAAAAAATGGCATGGTCGTTAAGAGCTCAAAACCATGAATTTATGAATAAACTACATACGATATCAGGACTTATTCAACTTGAAGAATATGATGAAGTGATAAAATATATAACTAAAACGGCTAAAAGTAGGGATGAAATAACAGGAATTATCAACTTAAGTATCAGAAATGTATCTATAGCAGCATTGCTTCTTGCAAAGTATTACAAGGCTGAAGAACTAAGAGTAAAATTAGAAATTGACAAAAATTCAAATTTATATGGGCTGCCTGAACTTATAAATGAAGAAGATTTTGGCTCTGTAATTGGTAATTTGATTGAGAACTCACTTGATGCAGTGAATGTTGACGGAACAGGAAAAGTTTTTATAAAAATTTATGAAAATGAAGGTTATTTGATTATCGAAATAAAGGATAATGGTCCGGGCATCCCGACTGACATAAGAGATAAAATATACGAGTCCGGGTTTAGCACAAAATCGGGTCAGAGAGGATACGGAATGCATATTGTCAAAAAAATTATTGATAATGCCCGGGGAGAAATTAATTTATCTATAGATAAAGGAACGTCATGGTACATAAAAATACCTATGGAAAGCGGTGAAAATATATGATAAAAGTTATGATAGTTGAAGATGATCCGATGGTCAGGGATATTAATTCCAAATTTTTGAAAAAATTGAGTGAGTTTTCACTTGTCAAAGCTGCAGCTGGTCTACTTGAAGCACAGGAATTTATTATTAGCCAAAATCAAGTGGATTTAATATTATTGGATATTTATCTGCCTAAGGAAAATGGAATCGATTTGTTAAAATGGCTGAGGAAAGAGGATGTTAAAGTTGATGTTATACTTATAACAGCGGACAAAACCAGCGATATGATACAGGAAGCTTTCCGCTACGGGGCTGTTGACTATTTGATTAAACCATTTACATTCGAGAGATTTAAAGACGCACTTATAAATTATAAGGAAAGATATTATAGCTTTAGTAATCTTGATATTATAGAACAAAACATGCTTGATAAATATTTGTCGAAAAATATATCTTTGCATAGAAATAAT
>CAZNMO010000343.1:0-2930 GCA_964574195.1 uncultured Clostridiaceae bacterium
AAGATCGCAAATTGGGAAAATTGCAGGTAAACCAGATAGTACTTATGAATTACTGAAAAAGTCAAGAAACTCATATATGAATCAAAAAGTTCTAGGTGATGTTGACGTTCCTTATGTTGCAGACATTATAACATTAACTATAGTATTTCAAGGAATTTTTGATGAATTAATTAGTTGCTTTGCGAATCTGGATACATATTATATGCAAGCAGAGAAGTACCATTACGTTAGAAACAAATTAGGACATCCTGGATGCAAGACTTTAGAAGATTCAGATATGAGATTAACATTAAGTTTTATATCTGATGTATGTACATACATTGAACTAAAGAATCCTGCTTTCTTTTGGGATAAGAACATAGAGGAGATGCACAAAGAAATTACTGCGTTAGAGACTATAAATAATCAAATCCCTATTCCTATTCATAATATTTACGATATGCCACTACCAGATAGACAAATAGTATGTAGGGAGCGAGAAATAGAGAGTTTAAAGGAGTTTATATATGGAGTTCCCGGTGCACTAAGGAAAAAATCCTCAATCTGTATTTTTGGTTATGGTGGGTTGGGAAAAACAGCACTAGTAATGGAGACTATTAAAGCAGTTGTACGTGATATTCAGGATGAAAACACTGTAAATAATTATATACCGCAATTTATTTTGTTTTTTTCAGCTAAAGAAGAAAGTATGGATATGTCATTAACTACTGGAAATCTGCAAAGTAAGGAAGTACGCAAGACATTTGCATCTGCACAAAGTTTAAAACAAGGTGTTTTTGATATTCTTAATATTGAGTCTTTCAATGGTTTTAACGATAAAGGTATTATTGTAGTTGATAATCTTGAAACGCTTGACGATGAAGAGCGCAATGGAGTCAAAAAATTCATACAATTCATGTCACCACCAGGTGTACAGTATATTATTACTTCGAGGAATGAAGAAGACTATGAAGAAAGAAAAAAGATTGATGGGTTTGAAGCTGAACTAGGGAAGAAATTTATTAAAACCTATATTATAGAAAATGACTTAAATATTGATTTATCTGATGAAGAAATACAAGTGCTGATTGATATATCAAAAGGGAATACATTAGTATTGGTTCTATGCCTCAGAAGACTAAGTAAAAAGCTGGCAACAATTGACGGGATAGTAACAGATTTTACAAAAACTGCTTCAATTAGCAAAATGACTAGCGAGTTTGGTAAGTTACCGGGAAATGGATATGAAATCATTAGTGAATTTATGTTTAAGAACACTTTTAATGAAATAGAAAAAGTCTTTGCTATTGATGCGGAAACAATTTTTTCTTTACTAAAGATATTTGCTGTTTATCCATCAGATAGTATAGATATTTATACAATAAGCCTCTTAACAAACAAGGATTATGGAAAAATTGAACCATTTGTATCTATTCTCTGTAGATATTTAATAATTGAAAAGAAAGGAGATTCATATAGCTTAAATAGATTTGCTGAGAAATATGTAGTGCAGCGCTTCCTGCCTGATTCTGAATCGTATTTGCAGTTGTCATCAAAAATAGAAAAAAGTGTTCGAGAGATTCGTAATGAACTAGAAAAACTAGAAGAAGATAAAAAAAGGCTTGCAGGATTAGTTGGTATTTTGAAAGACTGGTATATTGTGAGTGTTGGTGATAGGATAGCAGCTGCAAAAGCATATAGACTATATAAAGAAGTTAATTCAGATTGTAATAAAGGTAGTAAGTTTTTTGTTGAAAGTGGATTAGAACATGCGATAAAGGAGATTGAAATAATTGAAAGAACAACTATGCACCCTTATGTTAAATACCAAAAAGCTCGAATTTTGCAATTAATAAAGCGCAGTAGGATTCTAAATATGGACCTTGACAAACAGATTACTGAAGCATATAGGGAAGCAATTTGGACAATAAAAACTAATATGATTTACTTTAAAATAAGATCGACAAAATCATATGCTTCAGTTCTTTGGTTATTTGGCTCATTTCTTGATGATAAAGGCGAGCGCGAAGAAGCAATAAGGTATTTAGAAGATGCATGTAGTAACTTTGATAAGTTAGAGAAAAGAGATAAAGAGTTCTACAAGTGCTTTTCACGCTTGGGTAATGCCTATTTATGTGAATATATAAGTAATAAAAACAAGGTATATTTGAGAAAGAGCCGATCAATTAGTGATAGATTATTTGAGGAACGAGGTAACTATGCTTCTGATAAAGATCTGAAAGGATATGCGACGACATTGAGAAATATGGTAATAGAACATGAGCAAAAAAACAGATGCTAAGTTAACCTGATTCAATTCATATGGTAAGGATAGAAGAATATTAGTGCTAGGTACGACAGATAGATAGTTATTGAAGAAACATTCCTCAAAAACTGCTTAACTGCTGTACCTGGTACTAAATACTAATCAATATTAGAGATACAGTTCTAGAAGACGATTATTTAGGACTGTTAGATTATTCATTAATAACATGAGTAAAATTCAGTATACGGGTTACTCATGGCAAGCTTATCATGTATGGAAGTTGGGATGGAAAAATATAAAATTAGAGAATAAGAAGATGATTAAAAAGTACATAAAGGGTAAGTTTAGCAAAACACATTGCTCCAATTCTCTGATTGCTGGTTAAGAAAAGAATAGACTATAGTGCTAGGTGTAACTTAGGCACTAGGGAAGAGTAGGTGCCAGGCACGACACATAGACACTTATAAGATGGAGGTTAGGTGCCAGTCTGCTAGATTATGACCTTGCGATGAATTAGAAGCATTAAACAAAGGTTATAAATTGGAATCAGGGCATCATGCACAATAATTGGAGGAAACAAATGAGTACAATGCTTGAAATACTAAAATCTACCTGGTACATATGGGTCCTTATTATTGCCGCAAGCATAATAAAGCTTTTCCTACCAGCTATCAGAGGTTTTCTC
>CAZNMO010000344.1:0-2865 GCA_964574195.1 uncultured Clostridiaceae bacterium
CTTTTAGCTTTGAGTTCGAGCGTAGCAAACTAGCCCGACCGTAGGGAACGCCCAAAAAAAATTGCGGATCCGCAACAATAAATTTAAACAGATTTATACATCAACCAGTAAACTCCTTTTGAATGACATACATCAAACCAATGCCATACATCAAAAACTAAACTACCTTTTTCAAAACTTTCAAAGCATTCATTAATAACCTGTTCATCATCCTCTGTAACGATTTCAATATTGGAAAATCTTTCCCATAACAGTTCAATTTTTTTATCATTTTTCATAGCATATTCTCAAAAAATACGCATCATTTATGATGCGTATTCAATTTATTTTTATAAAACTTCTGCGATAAATTCGATATGAGTCATATCAGTTACTTTTGATAATTCTTCATACATATCTTTAGCATCAAAAATTCCACCAGTATTGTAGCCATCCTGAACTTTTGTTTTCATATCAAAATTAAATACATCATTCTCATTAGTGATGATGCAAAGATTGTAATCAACCTCTGTAAAGTAATGCTCAATATCTTCCGATGACAGTTCATTTATAAAGTAGTTTCCTGCTTTTCTGAACTTGTATTCTGCAACGCTACCAAGTCGAATTTTATCAAAGTTGAAATACTTATAATTGTCTTTCATTTCATTGATAAATTTTTGCAAACCCTTTAGATCATCCTCAGATACATTAGCAATTTTCTTTAGATTAGAACTGAGGGAAAGCCACTGTATAGCAATTTCGTTGCAGTAGATTACTATTTCTAAATCTTTATGGTCATTACTTTCAACTAATGTATCAGGAATAAAAATTCCATTACCAATCATCCAGTGATTCGGCAATTTACTATTATTTTCATTTAAATGTTTTTCATATTCTGATCTTACTTTTTCCTCCCATTGATTTAAAAATATAGTGTAGTCCTTACTCGGATTTTCGCTAATTTTGAACTCTGTAAGATTTGATATGAAATTTCGATGTTCTTCCTTGTAATTTTCAACTGCTCTAAAAACTGAACTCATACCAGTTAAAAAAAATGACTTTTCCATTTCCAAATTTTCTTGTGTATTTTGCTCTATCAGAAAATATAAATTTTTATTCTGCGTTTCATTAGATGTGATTTTGAAAATATCAAAGCGCACTTCTAGCTCATATATTGATTTACAAGTTACGTTTTGCTCTTCAAACACATCTGTAAAGTGTGCATCAATTTCTTCGATCGACCACTCAGGATTCAATTCTCCAATATAAATCGAGCACGTTGCACCGTTTACAAATAGATCACGTATTGCATCACTTATTTCTACAACATTGATTAGATTTTTTTCTTCAAAATATTTTGCTTGTTCAGTATTCATAATTTTCACCTTAAGCCTTTCGGCTCATTTAAATTTGTGGTTGGGGCTTACGCCCCTAAATTTTTAGCAATGGATTGTTTTGATTACGTCTGTAATGGGAGTATTTCCGAATGCAGCAATCTGAAAGCATTTTTTCAATTTTGGAAAATGCACAAAATGATCATAAAGATTTATTGCTAATGGCTCTGAGAACATAAATGCTTGAACTGATTCGCTGTGATACATTTTGCGAGGGGGTAAAATATTGAACAATTCCTTGTATCGTTCTTCTGATATTTCTTTAGGAATTAAATAGTCACAATCTCTTTTGAAAAACTCAATTTCATCTTCCAAGCTAGTTGAAATAAGTCGATCTCCGTATTGATCTTTTAAATGTCTAATAGCTTGTTCAGGTGTTTCGTTCAATCCCGATGTGATACGTCCATTGCTACGCTTGATAAAATAGCCATACATTTGTGGTTTCCCATCTTCCAATGTATAGCTTAGAATTAAGTCATTATTCATAGTTTTCACCTTAAGCCTTTCGGCTCTAATTAAGAAATCAGCCTATCCGATTTCATAATTAATTATACCATAAAACCAATGCTTTATTTAAAATAAATGTAATTTTATTTAAATTAGTTGCATTAATAATAAAAATCCCTAGTCTTTTCTTACTAGGGATTAATGGCTATCCTTAAAACTTATCGCTTATATTTATGAGAAGCTCATATTCATTTTGCGCTTCTTCAAGTAAATTTTTATCTTCAAAATTTTCATAATTCTGCATGTGTTTGATTAACATATTTTGAAAATATCCATTTGCTTCAAGAAAAATTCCTAGATCATAGTCATCTATAAAATACATACCTAATTCTGAATCTTTTAACTTAACTAGAAGATTCTCAAATTCATGTGGATCATTAATTTTATACATTGAAATGGGTATCACCCTGTATTCACGCCCATCATCGTTATTAACAAGTGAAATTTGTTCTTTTGTATAAAATTCAAGCTTGTTTGCAATATCTAAAAATTCAATTTTCATTTTTCTAGTTCCCTATCTTCTTATTATTTTGATTTAAAACTTCTATACATTTCTTGATCAATTCAATGTCCAATAGCTCAAAGTCTTTCTCTTTGATCTCCAGGCTTTCAGCAGACTTCAAAAAAATTTCTTTTCCTGGTGTACCTAAATTTAATTCTATTTGATCTAATAATGATTGTGACGTATCTGTGATACTGAAATTACCATCACTAACGGTTATTCCAACTCGAAGAACTCTATTGTTTTTTAGAATAAATTCTAGGAAAGTAATCAAAGATTGAGTTTCAATATGATTCATAATATTCACCTTAAGCTTTTCAGCTCTAAAATAAGAAATCAGCCTATCCGATTTCACATTATCATTATACCACTAATTTTAATAAAAATTATTAAATATATGTTATATAACAAAATAAAACATTACAGAACAACGTGTCTACGTTGCGAACTGACGAAATTCGGGCATCCTCCCTCTCTGATTAC
>CAZNMO010000345.1:0-1507 GCA_964574195.1 uncultured Clostridiaceae bacterium
TATCCAGCACGTTCAGGCATCCAGCCTCTCAGACATCATGCAACTGATGCCGGGGACGATAATTGCGAATCCAGATCTTACCAAAACAAATGAAATTACTATCCGTGCGGTCAACGACCCATCGGACAATAATGCCAGAGGTGTTGGTCTTTTAATCAATGGTTCAAGGGTCTCTAATGATGCAACTATCTCCACCGGTTCGTCAACTGCATTCATTAACACCATGGACTTCAGAAAGTTCTCAACAGATAATATTGAGTCTGTTGAAGTTCTCAAAGGTGTTCTCTCTGCAGAATACGGCGATGTAACATCGGGAGCAATCCTCGTTACAACCAAGGCAGGGCGCACTCCTTACGAGGTGAGAGTCAAATCAGATCCAAGGTCCAAAGCTTTTTCACTAAGCAAAGGATTTGGACTGGGAGACAATGCCGGCAATCTTAACATTGATGCAGACTATGCAAGGGCTTTTGATGACTGGAGGTCGCCGGTAGATGTTTATGACAGAACAACTCTTGGCCTGACATATTCGAACACTTTCAATACAGACAAGACTCCTCTGAGACTGAACGTAAGACTTAGTGGCTATATAACAGGCAACAGTGTTACAAGTGACCCCGATGTTTCGAAAGAGGACTTTACTAAACGCAGAGACAAGAGCATGTCACTTGCTATCTATGGTAACTGGCTGCTGAATAAAAAGTGGATTACCTCCCTAAATTACAATTTTACAGGGAATATGGGCAGCGAAAAATATCAGAAATATTCTGTAAACAGCTCTCTGCCTCTTCCTACTACTAATACTAGACTGGATGGCATCAGCCTTGGCTATTTCACAAATACTCTTGAGAGGTTTGATAAGCGAAATGAAGATCTTCCTCTTTACATGAGCGCAAAAGTTACAGGGAATCTCAATAAGAATATCGGCAAAACTCTTTTAAAATCTGTTGTTGGTATTGAATTCAACTCAAAGGGAAACAATGGTAGGGGAGAGTATTATATTGATGCTCAGCCTCAGTATTTCCGTGAAAGAAGCTATCAGGAGATCCCTTTTATGAACGACCTGAGCATCTTTGCCGAGGAGAAGGTAACAACTCCGGTAGGTAAAGGCTCATTTGAAATGAGTGCTGGTGCCCGTTTTAACAAAATGATTATTGAAGGATATGACTACAATCCTACGATTGACCCCAGATTTAATGCCAAATATGACATTATCGGCTCAAGAAAGGATCGTTTTGTAAGATCGGTTGCCGTAAGAGGTGGTTGGGGTATTCTTCAGAGACTTCCGTCTATTGGCCTTCTCTATCCTGCACCAATTTATAACGACAACGCTCTTTTCATGTACAGAAATACTACTACAGGAGAGTCGCTTGCAGTTATTCAGACAGATGTGATTAATAATATGCTAGATTACAACCTGAAGCCAACCAGAACAAGAAATATGGAGATTGGTCTCGACCTCGATATCAGGGGTATTGAGGCAAAATTCACATATTTTAATGAGAAGCTT
>CAZNMO010000345.1:1619-2819 GCA_964574195.1 uncultured Clostridiaceae bacterium
CAGAAGCCGCACAGACAAGTGGGGTATTGAGTATGACATTGACTTTGGTAAAATTAAGTCTCTGAATACTTCGGTAATTCTAAGCGGTGCATACATAAGGCAAGAAAATATTACAGATGGTCTTGAAACCAGCAATTTAATTAAAACGGATCCAATTAATCCAAAGTTAAAATTGCCATATTTAGGTTTGTATAAATCATCAGCTGATTTTATTGCCATTGGTTCAGGAGCTGAACGTTTTTCAACTAATCTGAACCTTGTAACAAATATTCCTGCAATAAGAATGGTAGTTTCGCTAATTACTCAGGTAATTTGGATTAACAATACAAAAAACACATACGACAAGGATAGAATATATAAACTGGATTCTGAAGGGAAGCCTGTTTACGGAGACTTCGACAATCAGAATAATACAGAAATTCTGTACAGAAATCCGGATTTCTACATGGACCTTGACGGCAATGTTAAACCATTCAGTGATTACTATACGACTACTGATGAAGATTTAAGAAGAAGACTTGCTCTTCTGATTCTCTCTTCGGACAAGTCATTTTATTTCCTTGAAAATGGTTATAGACCACGAGTGATGGCAAACATCAGAATAACAAAGGAGATTGGCAATTATGCGGCCCTCTCATTCTACGCAAACAACTTTACAAACTCAAGGCCTCTCATGAAGAACATTGCAAGGCCAAATGCAGTTGGTGCAAGAATGAACACAGAGATCTACTTTGGAGCAGAACTTAAATTAACCTTCTAAACGGGAACACAATGAGAAAAATATTCATATTCACAATACTCATGTTATCCCTTGCTATGTCGGGATGCATGAAGGACCTCAGGATGTCTGAGTTTACAGACGATGCCATAAGTTCTACCATCAATGTTACCGTTGCCATGCCTGCAGGATACACCTACAGTGTGGAGGGAATGGTTATTAAACTTTCTGACCCTTCAACCGGTCTCCAGTTTAATGGTACTACAAATGCTGCCGGAGTTGCCACAATTAAAGTTGCTCACGGATCTTACATTGCAACCACAGATGCCAAGATCACAGACGAGGATAAAGGTTTTATCTTTATTTTCAATGGAACATCTTCTAAAATACGGGTTACTCCTTCAGATGCTAAAACCGTTTCAGTTGGCCTTCCTTTGAATGTCTCAAAAACCGGCCAGGTTATTATCAAAGAGCTATACTAT
>CAZNMO010000346.1:0-2784 GCA_964574195.1 uncultured Clostridiaceae bacterium
GCTTAATCCTCGGTGGTATAATTGGTGTTATGGCAGCTTTAGTGAAGGAATACTGGCTTAAAAAAGAATAGGGTGTTAGCCAAAAATGCATTATCACTTCTTAAAACGAAGGGAGAATGCATTTTTTTTGCAAAGGAGTTTTATAAGTTATGAAAAAACGTAAGCGCTTTAAAACAAGGTGCCTTGTAAATTAAAACACACAGGGTCAGGTAAAATCCTTAACCCTAATTTTATCTTTTGCACTCTGTCTGTACTGCCTCAGACCAAGGCATTAAGTTTTCTAAATTGTCTGGATGATTCCGCCAATCTGAATCAGGCATGTACAATAGTAGATATTCAAGATAGGTATATACTTCAAGCCCATTTGCTTTTGCAGTCTCGACGATACTATATACAGTAGCACTAGCAGATGCACCCTTTGGTGTATCTGAGAATAGCCAATTCTTTCTTCCAACTGTAAAAGGCCGAATACTGTTCTCCGCTGCATTGTTAGAAATAGAGCATCTTCCATCCAGAAGATAGTTCTCCATATATGGCTTTTGATTCTTTGCATAGGTAACTGCCTTGCCCAGAGATGAACCATTAAGGACTGTCAGATTTTCTAGCCAGCACCAAAAAGCCTCCAAAACTGGCTTTTCCAGTTCAAGACGCTTGCAGTATCTTTCTTCGGGTGAAAGGTCGGCCAGCCATTCTTCGATTTTAAAAAGCTTGTTACAGTAATCCCTTCCGATTTCTGCACTGGTTAAGGGTGCATCCTTTGCTTTACGTCCGGGAATCGCTTCCACAAACTTACGTCTCAGGTGCGCCCAGCATCCGCATCGGATAATTCCATCCAGCTTGTTGTATCCAGCGTACCCGTCGGAATGTACATAACCTTTAAAATCTTTCAGAAAGGTTGCTGCATGATCACCGTTTCGGGATGGCTGGTAATCATAGAGAACAATTGGTGCCTTAGCATCTTGGCCTGTTCGGTAGAGCCACATGTAAGACTTTGTCTGTGGTTTTTTCCCATTCTCTTTGAGTACCTGAACAGGAGTCTCATCGCAGTGGACTATATCCCGTTTCAGTAGTTCCTTTCGGAGATAATCAATGATTGGGGTGAAGTAATCCTCTGAACACCGGATAATCCAGTTAGCCATTGTTGCACGGGTAAGAGCTATTCCGAGACGCTCCCAATCCTTTTCCTGCCGGTAAAGCGGGATACTGTTTACATACTTTTGGTACATTACATTTGCTACAGAGCTTGGGGATGCCAGGGAATGATTCATCAGTGAAGATGGTGTCAACGCCTTCTGGATATATGGGCGGGTAGTATGTTTGCATTTAGGGCATTCATAAGCCATCCTGACATAGCGTACAATCTGAAGCTTGGCGGGGATATACTCTAGTTCTTCGCGGACTGTTTCCTTACCAATGGGTTTTAAATCTGCATTACACTGAAGGCAGTACTGGTCTTCAGGCGCCGATTCACAGAGTATCTCGCGTACCGGAAGATCCTTAATAAGTTCCTCGCGCTTGGTACGTTTATCCTTTCGGACATAACCTTTAACCTCATGGCGAATAGGTTCAGGAACAGATTCATCTGCTTCCACTTCTGCTTCATTGAAAAGGAAAAGCTGTCCATCGATATCTTCTTTAGGAGTCTTTTCGCTGGTGGAACCAAACCTCTCCTTCCTTAAAAGGAGTACCATTTCGGTAAGGTTATTCACCTTGTTCTGCAGGTTTTTTATTGTATTTTCAAGGTGCTCTATATAAGCATCTTTTTTATCCATAGTATATTTCCTTATCCGTTTTTGATAAGAATATTTTACCATAAAACATGTCAAAAGTCCAGTAAACAAGCCACTTTCAGACGTTTTTTTCTAGCAAAATGAACCAGGAATTGCAGGCTTTATTGCCTTTGGTTGTTCTACTTCCAGACCTTCCATCAGCCACTTGAATTCCTGCCAGTTAAGTGGTCTGACCTCACTTTTATAGCGAGGCCATTTAAAGTTTCCGTTCTCCAGTCTTTTGTACAGAAGGACGAATCCGTCGCCCTCCCAAAGGAGTGCTTTGAGCCGGTCACGTCTTTTGCCACAGAACAGATAAAGACTTTTTGAAAAGGGATCCAGATGGAATTGTTCTTGTACCATGGCAGCTAGGCCGTCGATTGACTTGCGCATATCCGTATAGCCGCAGGCAAGATAGATATCTTTTGCGACGGTGATATCTCCTAACATATATTTTTCAGTGCCAAAAGCACTGCCTCAACTGTTTGCTGGCTCGCTCCTTCAATGACTTCTAACTTAGCATAAGAAAGATGTATGATGACAGCAGCATGTGTATCATTCTTGGTAGTCTGGACTTCCAGTTTTGCAAAATCAACGGTTTTCTCTTCTTTATGAAATACAGGAAGAATGGATTCGCAAGCTTGCTTCCGTATCTTACGCAGCCAATAATAATATGCATGACGACTGATATTGTTCTGGATACACCAGTCATCCACATTGAGGCCACTTCTTTGACAGTCGGTAATTAATTTTTCCCATTGTTCCTTACGGAATTTTCCTTTAACATAAGTAATTTCATCCATGGTCGTATAACTCCTTGCTCAAAGTTTCTCAAGTTTTTCAACTTGAAAAACTTTAACTCAATATTGGGATTAATTATCCCATAGATGATTACAAAAGATAAGGCACTCTATTGCAAAGCGCTTACATTGTTATCAATTATTTTACCATCCTGTGTACTATAAAGTATGTTATTATAAATAAAATAGCCTTTACCAACAGATGATCCATTGTA
>CAZNMO010000347.1:0-2733 GCA_964574195.1 uncultured Clostridiaceae bacterium
ATCATAATTTTCCTCACATATTTTAAAATATATAATTATTCTGCTTCATCGTTGCAATTTTATCAGTCAAATTTTATGATTTATTGTATAACACAGGTTAATGCAAATCAAGAAAAATGATTAATTTTACATTTTTATTGTGAAATAACAAGGTTCCCGGGACTCGCTAGCAATCTCTGATTGCTTTAGTGGGTTGGGTTCTTATTTTAATTTTTTCAATGTTTTCATTTCATCAACATATGCTGCATCTTGATCAAGGCAAAACGAATATTTGATAACTAATTTTAAACTAATTCATGCATATCCAAAAGCTGCATATCTACCTTGAATTGCTCTCGCATAAGTCCATAGTCCTCATATTCACATTCTCCCGTTTGATTGTCATATGGATCATAACGCATGTGTTTTCTTGGCGGGTCAAAATTATGTTGAAACTCGGAGCATGATACCATCCTAAATGGATCAAGGTTTCCAAAATAGAAATTCCATCTATTAAAGTTGCCGCTTCTGTAGCCGTCTCCGCCGAATGACGGGTCCGCAAAAAGCCAGCCGTAAGGTTCGATGTAAAATTGAGCCCAGTCGTGACACCCTACATAATACGGCATCACATACAGTCCTGACTGCCATCTGGCAGGAATTCCGGCACACCTTAACATGGTGATAAACAACAGCGACTGCACTCCACAGTCTCCCTTGAAGTTAAGCGCTGCATATTCAGTAATATTTGTAATGGTAAAATATTTCCTCATGTACGAATATTTAACCTTCATAGTGACAAAATCATAAATTTTTCTTGCTTTAATCAAAGGATTCGTCTCTTCGCCTACAATTTCACCAGTGAGCTCCCTAATATAGGGCGTGAACACTATGTGCGGATATAATTCACCCGTATCAAAATCAGGCTGCTTTTCGCTGACCTCTGAAGCGACAGGTTCAATATATTCTGCTCTGATGTCATATGAATATTCAACTGAGAATTCTTGATCTTTCTTCAATATTTCTTCAAAACAGACTGTTCTCTGAGGATAATCCAACGACGCAACAGTTTTAGGTTTAGGCACTGCATTTATCAGCCTGATATTTTTTATCTGCCGGCAGTCTTTCGGCAACGGAATATGGACTCTTATTAATTTTCCTGCATCAGCATATTCATCCTTTATTTTTATTGACGTTTTCATATGAACTGAATAGGATTTGCTACCGCTGGATTTCATATCGCTTATTACATCGTCAAGCAACATCTCTTCCTTATTTTTTTTGTCATTATTTTGTTTTATCAATCTGCGGCAAAGCTTTGGCAATGTCTTTAATAAATTCCCGTAAAAGCTTTCGTTAAACATTACCTTCCCATCAACCAAAATCCAGTCTGCTGAACCATCCTCCTTAAATCTGATGAGCTCTTCATCTTTAAAATCACTTATATTTTCCTTCATTAAACCAAGAGCATCTTCATACGAATAAATGTATTCTCCCCTTAGAACATCGATTAAGCTTTTTTCAAGCTCCAGCCTCTTCCTCAGTGAGACCGGGATGTCATTTTCAAGCCTTAAATCTATCAAATGCAAAGCTTCATCAAAGTTCCCGCTCAATTTCATTATTGAAATATCCTCAGGAAGATCAACCTTAAAAAATTCCAAATCATTGTACATATTAACCTCTTTATTGATATATTTAAGCATACGCAGCATTTTTCACTATTTCATTTTTATACTGCTCTACTTCCATTTCATTTGCCAGCACATAATGATCAGTCTCTATTTCAACCCAAGACGGCGGATTTTTATCATACTTGTGGCAGCCCGGGTCATATATTTCTATTTTTTTATTTCTCTCAATGAGCGGGTTAGGTGTCGGAATAGCAGACAGCAAAGACTTTGTATAAGGGTGCAGTGGATTTTTGAAAAGCTTTTCTGTATCTGCCAGTTCAACTATTCGACCTTTATGTATTACAGCTATCCTGTCTGATATGAAACGTACTACGGATAAGTCGTGCGCGATGAACAAATACGTCAGTCCCTTTTTCTTCTGCAAATCAGACAAAAGATTTATTACCTGAGCACGTATCGATACATCCAGAGCCGATATAGGCTCATCTGCAATTATCAGCTCAGGTTCCATAACAAGCACTCTTGCAATGCCTATACGCTGCCTTTGTCCTCCGGAGAATTCATGAGGAAACCTGCTTGCGAATTCAGGAAGCAAACCAACATCGAGCAAAGCCTGCTCAACTATTTTTTTGCGGTTCTCCTCAGAGCCGTAATTTTTTAAATTGTACAGTCCTTCGGAAACAATGTAGTCAACCTTTGCCCTTTCATTCAGCGATGCCATTGGATCCTGGAAAATCATCTGTATTTTTCTTGTTATTTCTTTATCCAGCTCTTTATCGATTTTCCCGCTGATTTTTTTGCCTCCGTAGACTATTTCTCCGCCTGCTGCTTCGTTTATTCTTATTATAGTTCTTCCGATTGTCGTCTTGCCTGAACCGGATTCTCCTACCAGCCCGAAAGTCTCACCCTTATAAATATTAAAGCTCACATCATTAATCGCTGTAAATTTATTATTTTTCTTGCCAAACTCAACACGCAAATTTTTAACCTGAAGCAGTATTTCTTTATTGTTCATTTACAGCACCCCACTTTTCTCGCATATTCTTAATTATTTCAGGAGGTTCTACATGAGGAGCTCGCGGGTCAAGAAGCCACGTACGCGCCTTATGCGTAGGGCTTACCTCAA
>CAZNMO010000348.1:0-1427 GCA_964574195.1 uncultured Clostridiaceae bacterium
CGCCTGCTACTGGGAAGAGAGAGCCGCTGTCATTCTACGCTTCGTTCGAGAATCAACTGCACATGAATAGGCTCTTCCTTAGGCCTTCAAGGAGGAAGCGGCTTTTTTCCAAAATTACCGGGAAAATGAAATGAAATTCTTTTCGTAAGGCAAGAAAGTCGCCTAAGGAAAGTAGAAGTCTATGCACACTAACCGAATCTTTGGGGAAGGATGGTGGTGCAAATTGGCCTTTTCCCTTCTCCTTTCTAAAGCTAAAGCAAAAAAGAATGTCATCATTCTGATCGTGACTTGAAAAAAGAAAGAAGAGAAGGAACTTGGAGTTGGCGCCCACATAACGGATTGCTTGCTTACCAAGCCATCCTGGCTTTTCGCTCCTCTCCAACCAGTCAAGTGGCTTTCACTCCTCCAGTTCTATTATTATTGACTTGACTTATTATTATAAAAACTACTCACTATCCAAATGAAAGACGATCGATTATCTACCCAAGAAGATAGAGAGTCCCACATACGAGAAAAGGTCACAAATAGAGTTGAACCAAGTAACATTGCAAAGGCATAATGATAGTAGGGTCGGGATATCCCCGCCCTCCGAACCGGACGTGAGGGTCTCCCCTCATCCGGCTCTCTGCAGGGGAATCTCCACTCACTGCTTCCCCTAATATCCTCCCTTTACCACATCATGGGGGTTTACAGGAGATCCCAGAGGCTCGCTCGGAAAGGCTGCTATACCATACCTTTTGACTTAACTCTACTCTAGTAGTCACTAGACTCACTATAGTAGTCCGTCTGGCTGCTCTTGCTGAAATCATTACTCAACATTCTCCCGTGCTCTAGCAATTGCGCTCCCTAGACCACTACCATGTAGTTAGGTAGGGACAATAAGTCCGTAGTGACGGGAATCTAGGAATGAATGGGGATCCCTATCAATATAAAAAGAATATCTAATTAGAGTTTTCTCCCTTTCTCTCACTCAATAGATCTATCTGGTCTGATACGGCACAGTACAATACGAGACGATGGAATGCAATGGGATAGATGGTAGAGGGCTGCCTGCGCCCAAAAGCGATGATTCACTTGTCCCCTTGTCCATAGGGACCTCGTGGCATACAACCGAAACGACTCCCGCTAGATAGCCGCCCCTTTCTCTCTTTTTACAGCCTCGTGGACGGACGAAAGAAGGGAAGTTACAGAACGGGGCAGTGAAGGCTCGCGAAGTAGACAGCAAGCAGCAAGCAAGAGCTTCTCAGCCCCCTAACCTTTCTCTTTTTTTAGAATACTTCTTATTTGTTTCAGGTAAGCTTTGAAGCTGGCTGCTCTGCTATACTATACTAGTTGTAGGGCGCTAGCGCTTGACTAATATAATAGAAAGTAAAGGGACTCTATTATGATCTTACGAATATAAAGATCTCAAAATGGAAGAACGAGCT
>CAZNMO010000349.1:0-2698 GCA_964574195.1 uncultured Clostridiaceae bacterium
AAAGGGTATTAATATTTATACCCGTTTCTCTTGAAACCTCGGCAACTGTTTTGTTCTGTTCGATTATCATTCTAACAATCTCTCTTTTATGTTTTTTATCAAACACCTCTTTGCTCATAAGGCACTCCCCCTTATCCACAGGAATATAAGAACAGCATTAAAACACACGTAATTTCATTTTTACTTAATATAGAATTCTTTTTTAAAAAGGAGTCAGGATATGAAATATGTCTATCCTAGTAATGCTTATAAAAAGTCATGCTTCATTAGGTTTAAGAATATTAACATCAAAAAGGAAATACTTATTATGCTTATCACCCATAACCACGCAAACTCCATATTGCCTGTATCAATAGCCATATAAATAGCAGTTGGAATGGTTTGAGTTTTTCCAGGGATATTTCCAGCAAACATTAATGTAGCTCCAAATTCACCTAATGCTCGTGCAAAACTCATAACAGAACCTGAAATGAGCATTCTAAGGGCTTGGGGAATGGTAATATAGATAAATATTTGGAATTCATTCGCACCATCCATACGGCCCGCATTCTCAATATCCTTATCAACACCTTCAAATCCGGTCACCGCAGCTTGATACATAAGAGGAAATGCTACTACAGTTGAGGCAATAATAGCTGCCCAGGATGTAAACATAACAGGTTGATCAAAGACAAATACAATTAGTTGACCTATTAAACTATTCCTTCCAAAAATAATAATTAACAAGAAGCCGACGACAGTTGGTGGCAATACTAATGGTAAAAGTAATATTGTTTCAACACTAGCTTTCCCTTTAAACGTCCGATTTGCCATTATTTTTCCGATAGCTATCCCTAAAACGGTAGCCAATATTCCCGAGATTATGGTGATCTCAATAGATAATTTTACAGGGGACCAAAAATTAATAGACATTCAAATTATTTCAGCCCTTTAAATCCGTACTTTTCGAAAATCATTACCGATTTTTTATTTTGCAGGTAATGATAAAATAAGGTTGCTTCATTTGGATGAGAACTGTTTTTTATTACACCTACTGGATAAATAATAGGATCATGTGTATTTTCCTTTGCTGAAGAGACAATCTTTACCTTGGGTGAGATCAAGGCATCTGTTTTGTAAACAATTCCCGCATCAACATTACCTGTTTCAACATACGTAAGCACTTGACGGACATCCTTTGCATAGGCCATTTTCCCTTCAACCGCTGTCCAAATATTTAATTTTTCTAATGTTTGTTTTGCATACTGCCCCGCAGGTACTGAATCTGGCGTTCCAATCGAAATTTTGTCAGCTTTTGTTAGATCTTCGAATGAATGAATTCCCTTTTTTGAGTTAGTTGGCACGACTAGAACAAGTTCGTTTCCAACTAGATCTGTTTCATTTTGCTTGTTGATTTGTCCATCCTGCACTAATTTTTGAAATTTGTCTTCAGCAGCCGAAAAGAAAAGATCCACTGGTGCTCCCTGGGAAATTTGCTGCTGCAGAGAACCTGAAGCTCCAAAGTTATAGATAATGTTCACATGAGGATGTTCCTTCTCAAAATGAACTTTTATGTCATTTAAAGCATCTTGTAAACTGGCTGCAGCTGAAATTGTCAATTCAACATTCATTTTATCCGCTTCTTGTTTTTTCCCCTTGGCTCCTGCTTTATTGGTATTGCATCCAGTAACCCCCAGCAATAAAAGTAAAATTCCCAGCAATAAAATCCATCGGACTTTCATATTCATTATTCCTTTCATTACTTTTAATGTTTTGTTAAAATGTTTTGCACTTTAAAAGAAATCTATATTTTTCTTTTAAAGTCGCCGTTTACCCCACCTGATTTTTCTACTAAATAGGTTCGTCCAATCACCATACCTTTATCTACAGCTTTACACATATCATAGACGGTTAACGAAGCCACAGTTGCTGCAGTTAGAGCTTCCATTTCTACTCCAGTTTGCCCCTTCGTTTTAACAGAGGCTTCAATGGTTAATTGATATTGTTGTTGAGTAGTTTCTTTCCAATAAAAAGAAAGATTGATCCCTGTTAATGGAATAGGGTGACACATAGGAATAATGCTCCATGTATTCTTGGCTGCCATCACTCCTGCCACCTGTGCAACACCTAGGACATCTCCTTTTTTTATCTCATTACAGGTTATCTTTTGATAAATGTCAGAATTGACAATAATGCTGGATTGAGCGAATGCAGTTCTCTCTGTTTCAGGCTTATCACTCACATCAACCATTTTAGCTCTTCCTTCTTCATTAAAATGCGTAAATTCCGCCATCCTGCTATCCTCCACTCAATACACCCTTCTATAAAAAAACAGCTGAAACCTAGTCATTTCTTCCATGAATTTCTAAATTCACCCACCACTTACTGGGGGGATAAATGCGACAATATCACCTGGTTGCAAGATAAGATTATCATCTGCGTATTCTTCATTTACCGCAGTCATAACTGTATTTAATCTTAAAGAATATTTTTCAGCTAATGTTTGTTTAAGCTGCCCCACAGAAATTGGAACTGCTGTCCATGTCATCTTTGGAGCCCCTACTGTTTCTTGAAGATGGGAAAAAAATAAGATTTCAATCATACCTAAGCTCCTCCTTATTTGGCTTTCCAGATGGGTAACTTTTCTTTTCGAGCTGATCTCCAATCCACGATTCCCCATCTTCCCAGTGTTCTTTCTTCCATATCGGAACCATTTCCT
>CAZNMO010000350.1:0-2655 GCA_964574195.1 uncultured Clostridiaceae bacterium
TGTCAAGCATTGAATGAAGGGAGGGAGGCTCGGGCAAGGTTGTCGGAGCACGTCCGCCGTTGTCTTTTCTGTCGAGGTTGCTTGCAAGGAGTCGACACTCTGAGATGTCAATAGAGAGAGCAGAAAAGCGAGTCGTGAGTGTTCGAGTCTGTAATCTTGTCAAAGAGGGTTTGACCTCAACTAGGCTACGGGTTGTTATTCTGGTAGACATCACCCGAACGCCGCGTCCTAGACTGATGACACTTGCTCAATCTCTAAAGCGAATTCGGAAACTTTGGAAGAACCAATCTCGAGAGGTTGCATTGGGCGGGCGATAGGGACTCTGGATTTCTTTCTGCTGGCAAGGCATCTATACCGTAGATGTGCCGCGGAATCACCAATGAATCTAAGGCCGCGACGGGGACCGGGAGGAGCAGACAAAGAGAGTATAGAAAGAGTAGAGTCTTCACTCAGTCCATGAGAGAACTCCCTCTCTGATTGACTTCATCAGGAATCCTGAGGGTCCTGCCCTTGCTCTTTATCTCGGTATGGTTGACCACATTCCTGTTTTCAACCTTGGTAGGTCTTCGGTTCTGCTTATCGATCCGCTTCGACTCGATCGGATCACGGGATAACTTGTCCGAGCTTTCCCTCACTCTCTGCCTCAACCATTCATTCCAGTGATCTTTGCAATCAATCTCTCCCACAATAGCTAAAAGCTGCCGTCAGCGCTGTTGCACGAGTACTACGACAAACCCGTACCACGAGTACACTAACAAGAGAGGAACTACGAGCAGAAAGACTCACTCTGCTACTGAAATTCAAGAGATTGCGTTTAAATACAGAGAAAGAGAGAGTCAGTCTCTTGAGCGACCGATCAAGAAATGCAAAGATAAGGGGAATGGTTAGTGATGACGGCATAGGACACAGAAAGTTCCTTCTCTCTCTTTTGAATCCCAGGGATTGTCTCAGGGAAGAGGCCAGTCCCTGAAAAAGCCATCTCGATTGGTATCATTCAAATGCGAATATAGGCCTGATTGAAGCATAAAAGTGAAATAATAATAATGAGAGGCTTTTGTCCGTTGACGGTCATCTTACCTGTCTCCTACGCTACGCTCTCAACTGGATCAATCGCTTTGTCCTGATTTATTGAACAGGTGCCCTGTGGAACATGTTTTATGGAATTTCACTCTTTATTCCATATTTCTTTTCTTACTGATTGAATTCAGGTAGAGAGAGGAATATTCGATAAAAACCCTTAGTCCGATAGGGGGATAGTATACATTCAATCCGGATAAGACACTGAGATGAAAGACGAATCAAGCAAGAAAGGCAGAAAGGGGGCCGCTTTCTCGAGTGAGAGTTCTTTTTTGGGGTTAGTCTGACTGTCCTCATTCTAGTTGGTAGGCGTGCGAGTAAGAGGGTAGTAGGCGAAATTCTATGAATTGAATGGGACTTCAGCTTCGACAATCGTATCCTCCCTCCAGCAAATAAGGTGGAGTGGGCAAGGCAGAGAAGACAGGAAAAGACAAGCTCAAACTTCAGCATTTCCATTACCTGCTCCAGTAAAGGAAGCATTTCCAGTGAATAAGAACTAGAATTGTTGAAGAAACTACTAACTCTAACTATCTAACTGCACTGATCGGGGTCGATCTCACTGACCCCTTGCTTCACCACACCCAAGCCGGAGGCTGAGGAGAGCAGAATAAGGTGAAGGTGGATACCGCTCATCAAGAGCTTGGTTAAGTGTCCAAGACCGTATGCCTTGCTGGTTGGATCTGAATCTGAACTCAATGATTGCAATTCAAGAAGAATAAGAAGAATTGCTTAAGTAAGGTAGTCGCTTCTTTTTTTCGGTATACCGCTCTGCGAGCAGAGCGAATGAACAGAAATCTTTCCGAATATCATGAATATCCTTCGCCCCTTATCTCCTCATCTTCCTATTTATAAGCCACAGCTTACTTCGACGTTTTCAATTTCCCATAGAATCTCCGGAGCTTTCCTAGCCACTATAGTTTTCTTTTTTTATCTTCTTTGTCTGAAAATAGGTTTGATTTGCTTCACCTATGAGAATTTCTACCAATTCTTCTTTTATTCATCAAAGCTCATCCTAATCTCCGTCGAGATTACTGCCTTAGCCCTGTCCTATCATCTGTATAATGGAGTTCGTCATTTATTGACGGATTTTTCGGGATTTTTCTTTCGGAAGAAAAAGATTGAAATGACTGTGCAAAATTGAACCTATACCTTTCTTTGAGATTGAAACTTCCAATTCTGCTTTTTTTTCTTATGAAATGTTTATTATTCGTTGATAGATCTAAAGCTTATGCCGTAGAAGCTGACATCAGGCTATTGGCCTTTTATCTGCATCTTCCCTCGTAGAGTGGCGTCTTTTATAAGAAAAGACTTTCTCAGTGGAACTCAAAAAAAAAAAGAGTTTGAGCTCTTTTTTTTGGTTGACTTTTAGCCACGCGCGGCGGCTATGCGCATGTGTCCCAAAGTGACGTATATTTTTTGGTAATGGGTATACTCGAGAGAAAAGGTTTGGAATTCGACCTCCCCTTATACGCTCTAAAAGGGGGTCATGGACTCCTTTTTAGTTTAGGATCCCCTTTCTACATTCAATTATTTATTGAGCCTGGTGTGGAATCACCATCATTACACATTCATTCTTGG
>CAZNMO010000351.1:0-2635 GCA_964574195.1 uncultured Clostridiaceae bacterium
AACAAATAGTATAATAAGCATAATAAAATATGCCATCATACATAATGAAGCAATAATATGACATAGTAAATAATACTATAAAAGGGACAAAAAAGTAAAGCTTTATATAAGAGCCTATGCCGGTTGGCTTGTCCCAATCGGATAAAACCCCAAAACAAGCTTTGCACCAATGCAATACCATGCTATAATAAAAACGCCACACAGCAAATACTAATAAAACCAACAATAAATATTCCCTATATTGTTAAAACATCTTATTGCCATTTATAATACATTATGTTAAAATATATTTGTTTTGATAACGTTAAATTTCAACTATTGAAAATAAATGACTGGCGAATTATACTTAACATCAGATTGTACGTGTAATTTGAGGCTCATGACCGAAGGAGGTGTATTTCATGGCAAGAAATTGCGAAGTTTGCGGAAAAGGTATGGTTTCCGGCAATAAGGTAAGTCACTCTAACAGACGTACTCGTAGGACCTGGCTGCCAAACATCAGAACTGTAAAAGCTATTGTTAATGGTACTCCACAGAGATTGCATGTATGCACTAGATGCTTAAGATCAGGTAAAGTACAGAGAGCAGTATAATAAAGGCGCGGTAACGCGCTTTTTATCTTTTTTGTATTTACTTAAAACCTGATCAGGAAAATTCCCGCACATATCAGGCAGATGGCCGAAAACAATACCCACCCTATTGTCGGTATAGTCACAGCAAAAAGTATCCCCAGCCCTATGCAAAGCGCAAGAAACCCTAACAATCTCTTTTTTCTGAATATGCTCATGATCCATCCCTCCGCTCAACCAAAAAATAAATGTGTCATCATACTGCTATACAAAAAAGCAATTATACAGCAGATAGCCGATCATTGCCAAAAATGCAGCCATAATAAAATACCATAGAACCACCGGAACAAACCGTGAAACCAGAAATACTGAAAGAATGATACACAAGCAGCCGGCATATCGTCTGTAAGTATACCTCATTGTGAATCCCCCAATTAATTAATTGTACAAAAACGAATAAACCCTACACTATATAATATTAATGTAGGGTGGTTATTGACACACTTAAGTTTTTTAATCTCTTGATCTTATCACCAGTAGGATGCCTTTTTTTATGCTTACCTCTACTGTTTTCTCTTCAAAATAATTGCTCACCCCATAGGGGTCTCCCAACTCCATCACAGCATCTTCAAGCTCATAATGGGCTCCCTTGGTGCATATACCTTCCACCCTTTCAGTATAGGGTATCAGTGAGAAAAGCTCGGACTTTTCCCCACTCATATGGATTGATTCCCTTATCATCATGATGCTGTTCCTGTTGTCAAGGATGGTGACAGGTATACCTTTCTCCATGCCCAGCTTCAGCAGAGAAATGTTAGCCAGCATATGGTCTATCCTGCTACCTGTGGCGCCTAGAAGTATTATCTCACTGGAAAAAGCCAGGGCAAACTCCACACATATATGCATGTCAGTCTTGTCCTTGTCTGTTGGATATCTTACCGTCTCTACTCCCTTTCCCCTGAAGTATTCTACATATCCAGCGGCAGAAGAGTCCATATCTCCAATAATAATATGAGGCACAAGCCTCATATTGATCGCATGCCTTGTACCTCCATCCGCGCAGATGATCCTGTCTGCAGAATTCACAAGCTCAAGACAAAAGCTGTAATCATATATTTCACCACTACCTATAATTACCGTCTTCATATTACCTGCAGCCTGCTTCCTTCATCAATTTTATTACACCCGGAATATCTCCGGACATAAAGATTGCTGAGCCTGCAACTATTGAATTTGCTCCGCTTTCTATCACCTTTCCTATGTTTTCCGGTCCTACTCCTCCATCGACCTGCAGGTCTATGTCAAGGCCTCTGCCGTCTATCATGGCTTTTATCCTCAAAAGTTTCTCGTAAGAGGAATTAATGAATTTCTGTCCCCCAAAGCCCGGGTTTACACTCATTACAAGTACCATGTCCAAGTCATCCAATACATGCTCAATCACATTTATCGGTGTGGATGGGTTCAACGCCACTCCTGCCCGCTTTCCTTCACCCTTTATCATCTGTATCAACCGGTGCAGGTGATTGGTTGCTTCTGCATGTACTGTGATGATATCGGCTCCGCTTGCCGCAAAATCTTTTATGTAAAGCTCGGGGTTCTCTATCATAAGGTGAACATCAAAAACCAGGCTGCTTTTCCCCCTAAGGCTCTTTACCACAGGAGGACCAATGGTTATATTGGGAACAAAATGCCCGTCCATAACATCAACATGAAGCCAGTCCGCTCCGGCCTGTTCAACTATATTAATATCCCTCTCCAGATTTGCAAAATCCGCAGCTAATATCGATGGAGCTATCTTTATTGTTTTCAATAACGCCTACCCTCTTTCAATTCATTTAGCAGTGAAATATAAAAATCATATCTTATACTGCTTATATTGCCCTCCCGCACAGCTTCCTTGATACCGCATTCAGGCTCCTTATCATGTACGCAGTTGGGATAATAGCAGTCTTTATATCTTTCAAATTCCGGAAAACAGCTCTCCAGCTTTGATAGCTCCAGCTCACTTATGTCCAGTGAGGTAAATCCGGGAGTGTCCGCGACCATGCCTCCGTTTTCCAGCTTTA
>CAZNMO010000352.1:0-2609 GCA_964574195.1 uncultured Clostridiaceae bacterium
ATACAGCCTGATAAGTTGATACGATCATCCTGTTTATTTTCGAGTATTTATTTAGTTCATTTATTGCAGTAAGTGCAATAATTGTTGAACAGTTAGGATTTGCAATTATTCCATTGTGCCTTTTTACATCCTCAGGATTCACCTCAGGAACAACGAGTGGTACATTTTCATTCATCCTGTACGCGCTGCTGTTGTCAATCACTACAGCTCCTGCTTTCACGGCAGCCGGCGACAAAGCAAGGCTTATATCATTTTCTGCAGCACAAAGCATAACATCGATATTTTCAAACGAATTTTCTGTTGCTTCCTGAATAATATATTTTTTTCCGTCAAACTCAACTTCTTCTCCTGCACTCTTTTTGCTTGCAAGAAGCTTTAGTTCATTGACAGGGAAGTTCCTTTCTCCGAGAACTTTGAGCATTTCCTTACCTACCGCACCTGTTGCCCCCAGTATTGCTACATTGTACTTTTTCATATCTGCCTCCTGATTAATGATATTGTATGCAATCAAAATATTTCATCTCAATACTTCAATTTATGCTATACATATGCAATGTTACATATATTTATCAATTCTTTAAAAAAGATTATACCAACTAATTTTCAAATGTCAAGCTTTTTGTTTTTATTGCAATTACATTAGTTTTATAATTACATACATTTGATTGTTATAGTATACGATACAAAAAGAGTTGCTGAACACCCCTAGCGGCAAAGGACGTCCTGTCCTTTGAACTCCTCGTTCTTTATATACTTGGAAGTATCTTTCCTAGTATATAAAAAAGAACGCATTAAGCGTTCTTTTACTAAAATTCTGCCTTTACTTTCCATATTCCTCTTTCCTTCACAGCGTTCCACGTCACATTGTCTTTTTCAACAACCTGTGTCGCACCATCCTTGGTTATCTGATATTTGTAGCGAAGGTTAACCGTTGCGGAATTTTTATCATTCTTATCAATGCTGTAACCTAAAACCTTGTAACTAGAAAGCTTGATGCCTGCATTTTCATCCTTTGTGCGGAAAATTTCAAATTCCTGTTCCCTGTCTTTGATTGGAGTCATGAGATACATATGACTGTATAAGCCATTGAGCTTTCCGTTCAAATATTTATCGGCTGCATCAGCAGGTGATTTTTCTCTGAAATCGAGCTCACCTTTATCTGATGGATATATTGCATTTTTCTCTGATTGGCTTTCTATGAAGCTGTAAGGGTTATAATTGTTGCTTGGGTTCCAGACCATATATTCGTTTAATCCGAGTTCCTTTGCTGCTATAACCTGATCTCTTACCTCTTTAGGTCCGTATTCCTTACCTGCCCAATTAAAATCCTGTATCCACGACCTTATGACAGGTGGTTTTTCCATTGCAGAATTTTTTTCCTGAGCTTCCTCCAATGCACCTTTTACCACAAGATACGGATAAGCATTCGGATTGTCTAAATTATACCATCCTTTAGAATAATGGCTGGGGTAAATCATAGGGCATATATTGTCAACATTCTCTCCTATTAGAAGCCAGTTCTGACCAATATCCTCGGGATAGTCATCCCAAGTTCTGGTGATGAGCCCGAATACATCAGCACCTATATTCACATTGTACGGTTTAAGCTCTTCTCCCGCGTATTTCAGAAAATCTCTGATTGCTTCATCCTTGTCTCTTCCTTCTCTTCCAGGAAACTCAGTGATAGGATTGTATTTTTTTGCCCCGTCCGGAAATCTCACATAGTCGAATTGTATTTCGTCAAATCCCAGAAGTGCAGCTTCTTTAGCTATCGCTACATTGTAATCCCAAACATATTTATCAAACGGATTAACCCACGGAATTTTTCCGCTGTTCGGATCAAGCCAGGTCCCTCCTGTTTTCAGTTGTATAGCATGTTCAGGGTGTGCCATTGCAAAATGTTTATCCTTGAATGTCACAATTCTTCCTATAGTATATACATCATATTCCTTTAAAACCTTGAGCATATTGTTGATATCTTTGATTTGAATTGCTGTAGCCGCATTCATTGATTTCACAATTTCAACATCGCTGTTATATGTTATAAATCCGTTATCATCTTTTACATTTATTACTATTGCATTTATTTCAGAACCAACAGCAATTCCTATTATACGCTCAAATTTGTTAGCCTTATCTGCAGCAGTCAATAATTGGTTTGCTTTTTTTGTATCATTGTCCCTCAGTGCTTTGACATATGCTCCATAAGCATCTATATTTTCTTTATTGAGTTCATTGCCTGCAGTATGCCCCGTTGCATACAGCGCCCTAACTTCAACTTTTCTTTTTTCGTGCTCCATACCTATAGGAATCAAAGGAACATAAAATTCTCCTTTTTCATCCCTGCGTTTTTTCTCAAGTGCTTCCCTTTCAGATTTTTTCCTTTCAAGTTCCTCTTTTGCCTTTTCCTCTTCTGAAAGTTGAAGTTCATCAGATTTTTCATCCGAAGCTTCAATGATTTCATCCGGATTTTTAGGTGAACTCGCTTGAACGGATTGTGAACAAGATGATAAAGCCATCGATAATACCATCAATATTATTGCTGTTTTAATTTTTTTAATCATATACCCCCCTGAAGTTATGTCATTTTATTTTATGTAAGCTCGAAA
>CAZNMO010000353.1:0-2580 GCA_964574195.1 uncultured Clostridiaceae bacterium
ATAACATCCTCCATGGAAGTCTTGGATGTCAACATAAGCACCGGCAGGTCAAAAATCGATTTGCTCTCCCTGATCTTCCTGCACACCTCATAGCCCGACATTTCAGGCATCATTACATCCAGCACCACAAGTGAATAGTCACGGCTTTTCTGTATTTCCTCCAGTGCAGCCTTTCCGCTGTTTACTGCCGTAACTGCATGTCCTCCCAATGCCAGCATTGATGCTGAAGCTTGCAGATTCACGGCATCGTCATCCACCAGGAGGATATGCGTACCTGTTCCCTCTTTTTTTATCCTTATGGGCTTCTCCTCCAGCTCTGCTGCAGCAAATTCCAATGCTGAAATATTCATCTCTTTTTCAGCCGGAGATTCTGAAGCAATGGGGAGTGTGAAATAAAAATCCGAGCCGGAACCAAGTCTGGACTCAACCCATACCCTTCCTCCCTGTAGCTCCACAAGCTGTCTGGTAATCGAAAGCCCAAGCCCCGTGCCCCCATGCTTGCGTGTAAGTGAAGTATCCACCTGCTCGAAGGATTTGAATATATCCTCAAGCTTGTCCTCCGGAATGCCTTGTCCCGTATCGCTCACACATATCTCAAGCATATCGCCTTTTTCACTTGCCGATACCTTTACATGACCTCTGGAGGTAAACTTTACAGCATTACCTATAAGATTGTAAAACACCTGTATTATGCGGTTTTCATCTGCCATAACCGGAGGCATTGCTTCGGGCAGATCAAAAATCACATCATAATCCCTGGCTTTATTCAACTGACTAAAAACCTTTACTACTGTCTGAATTACCCCATCCAGCCTAACAGCCTTGATATCCAGCTTAATATCCCCATACTTCAGTTTGGAGTAATCCAGTATGTCGTTTACCAGATTGGCAAGTCTGCGACAGCTACCAGCAATTGTGGCCAGATCCTGCCTTTGTCTGCTGCTGAGCTTAGCCTCAGCCTCGTCTTCCCTCAGTATGGCTTCAGTGATACCAAGTATGCCGCTGAGGGGGGTGCGAAGCTCATGGGATGTGTTGGCAAGAAACTCATCCTTGATCTTGTCCAGCTCCAGAAGCTTCCTGGACAGTGCATTCACATTCTTGAAGGCTTCTGAGAATCTGCGGGATAGCACAAAGGATTGGATCAGGAGCATTATAAACAGCCCAAAAGGGGCCAATTCACCAAAACCGCTCAATATATAATTATTTTGATATAAAACATCGTGTATTGAGCTGGCAATGACCGAAAATGCTCCGATAATTACCAGCAGCGAATCCCGCCTGCCTCTGGCAAAGGCCTTGCCTGCGCTTATGATCGCATAAGAGCCTGCAAGAATTGCAGAGGCTTCAATAAGCAATACCATTCCGGTATATACGTGGACAGGTGTCAGTAAAAAGATCAATGACATCACAGAAGCATAGATCAAAGCAGCTTTAAGTACCTTTTCCGATGTCTCATCCGGAAAAAGCTCGCCTACCATAAAGTCAGCACAAACAGGGAACCAGACCAGTGTATGGTACTCAATGATCACTATGGCATGGTGGCTTATATTGGGGAATAATCCATAAATCAAATAGTCCCCATATACTACCGTCCTGCATACAAAAAGAATGCACATCAAAACAAAATACAGGCTGCTCCTATCCTCGCGCCTTAGCAGGAATATGCTCATATAGTAGATCGCCATCACAGATAAAGCGCCAAATAAAAACAGATCCTTGTTCACAATATTTCTGTCTATTATCTGGATCTGTTCGGGAGTTCCCATATCCAGCGCATACCACATTCCTCCCCTGGCATACGTATAGTTTGCTACATGAATGATTATCTCAAAGCTTGTCCCTGTTGGCGTAAAAGTCGCTACCCGCGGCCTGTACTCTGGTTTGAACTGTTCTTTGCTCATGCCCACCTTTCCATTTGAGGAGATTAGCCTATCATCAATATATAGCTCATAGGCTGTTGAAAAGGTTGGTATCCTCAGTGACATGGGCAAACCTTTTTCAGCGTTGACCACCTTGAGCTTATATGTTGCGGATCCGAAACCGGGAAGATTTTTACCATTAAGCTTGTAGCTGTTCCACGCGTTAGGCACATCCGCCAACAGATCAGGCTTCTGGCCCTTCTCAGCAAGCTCCTTAATGTCCAACAGCCTGCCCCAGTAGAAATCCCATTGACCGCTGAGATTCAGTGCTCTGTCCTGAATTCTATCCCAGCTTTGAAGATCAAGGACACCCTTTACCGGATATATGCGATGCCTTTCCTGACCCTGAAAGTTCAATATGACAAAAATCGCAAAAATAGAAATAATAAGTCCGCCCAGTAGCAGGAAATACTTATTATATTTTCTCATACCCATAAGCTCGTTCTCCCCTATCGACTCATTCATACCTCATGAAACCTTATATAACTTTCTCACATATTATTCTATAAATTATCCCATTTTTCTCCATAAATAACAATATGTCGGCATTAAAAAAGACGAGGTGTAAAACCTCGTCTTTTCGGGCAGTTTATTAAATTACATGACAAGCTGCGAAATGCTTTGGAGACTTTTCTAAAAGAACAGGTGTCTCTTTTCTGCA
>CAZNMO010000354.1:0-2577 GCA_964574195.1 uncultured Clostridiaceae bacterium
GGATCAGATCCCAAAGCTAGTAAGTATTTTCTGTCTTATGAAAGAAGCAAAGATTCTATATAAATTTCTCTATGAAACCGAGATAGTTACCTTTCAGAAAATTCTAACAGTAGCATAGGCATTTTGTGCTGCTTGCTTTTCTATTATTCAAAGAGGTCTCTAGGCAGTCTGCAGATAGAAAGGAAAGTCCGAACTCGTGATTTTAGACGGAAAGGCATTCTATAAACAAGGCATACATATGCTTGTACTTGTTTTCCTTAGCCTTGCTAATCTTTTCTTTTATTGCTTTCGGACTAGCCTGAGAATTAGAGCTTTTGGGTGGACATAGTAGTCCTAGCCCAGGAGTAGCAACCGCCCGACCCTAGGGATTTATCCCATCCATTTGCCATAGGGTCCTCGCCCTCTTGACTTGATATGTCAATCATACTAGGCCTATACTATGGGGAGGATCGCACACTTTTGATTGTTTAGTTGCTGGGAGGGCTCCTTTAGTCTTCTTTAAGAGCTCGTCCCTAATACCCATTAGATACTTCGCCTTCTAGTTAGCTTTAAGGTTAGTAAGAAGTTAGAAAAGACTATCAATGGCAGCATAGAAAGGTCAGTCATCAATCGGACTTCTCACCCGATCAGTCCTCTCTCTTCCTTCATACAATCTTATCCATTTCAGTAATAGTTGGAGTCAAAGTTTCGACTTTATCCCATTAATAACATCCCATTAATAACCCTTTGTAGAACTACTAAAGAACCTGAAAGCAAGATCTAGCAAGTCAGCACCAGCGCTAGCGTAGGGGCTGACCTATAAAGGAACCTGTAATTGAGCCCTCGGCGTATGAGAGGACCAGGGTGAAGACAGTAGAGAAAGACTTTTTATTACGTTATCCAGAATGCGATGCCCCAAGGCAAGAAAGTAGCAATCGGCTTTCAATCCTATGATTTTACTCGAATAGCTAATGTCAGAGTAGCAGATATGGTTTTTAGCGGAAGCTGCTTTCCCCGGATGCGGAATTGAAAGAACCATGCCTTTTTTCTTATAAAAGCCTCCTCATCAACTCTCTGTCTTTCGAACCCACCTCACCGAGCTTAACGCCCTGGAGTCGCTCTTGAATCGAGTTAGTGAAGATACCAAAAGCTAGTCTTCTTTTTGATAGTAAGAGATAGAAATGCGGCGAATCGAGAAAGAGCTTATTAGCTTATTTCAAATTCGAGTCTAAGTTATTGAAATCTTTATCTTCTTATCCCAAATTGGCATATCTGTCCTTTGCGCCTCTCTATATGTAATTTTCCCTTATTTAGAAATTGCGTATAATATAGAAATAAAGATGATTCGCTTTTTTTATCTTTCTTTAGCCTTTCGTGGAGATCGAATCCTCTTGTCCTCTCAACTCATATTTCCCACGTAGTTCGTCGGTTAAACCAACGATTCTCTTCTCAAAGTCAAAGCAATGAAAGAACCACCCCTTCCTGTTTTTTGTACTGTCAGATAGAAAGCAAATTAGACCCCCTTCAGTCCTTCTTTACCAGAACTACTCTGGCTTATACTTCTCTCGTGGCCTATCTGCCCTCTATTGCATTCCTGCATTTCGCATCTTCTAGTCAGTGGCATAGGGACCTCTGCCTTTCTTCTCCTATTCGAAGACCCTTGGCTGAAAGAGAAATCGAGGATCAAGAAAGATATAAAGAACAGGTCTCAACTCCACTACAAGAAGATTGGTTGCTCTCTACTTCCTCATTCTCATCCTCGGATTCTTCCTATACCATTACTTTCGGTATTGAGGTTGAACTCCGTTTTCCCGTGAAAATGAATCGAACTTCAAGGAGCCCAGCACTTCTTCAATTTACTAAGATATCCAGTCTCAAATTCCAAGGTGTGGACCAGGAAATGCTCCCTGAATCATGAAGTTTGAGAGTTTGGGACCAATGCAGTGAATGGTGGTGGGTCTGGTTGTTCCGGGGACAGCTTTCTGGTACGGCTATTGGCCTTCTAGCTAAGTCACAGTCTTATCCCTTGATTCATTCCTTCCTTCAGGCCAGGTATGAAGTGACTGGTTCGATAGGACCAGGATAATTTTTTGACCTCCCGACTTTGATTCCCCCTTGACCCAACATAATGGAGGACTCATTGACTTTTACACAAAAGCTAAACTAAACAAGGGAAAGAAGTCATTCTATTAGAGCAACTGTAATTGGATTGGTTGGATCGACATCATCGAAAGCAACCCCAACTATATGGTTGACAATTCTCAAGAGAACAGGATGTGCTCAGCTGTCGAAGGTCCAAAAGCTAGAGATTAACAGACTGGGAGGACGGCGACTGGAGAATAGGACTTTCTTTTCTCTCTGGATCAGTTCCAGGCCAGGCAGTGTTGTTAGAAAAGTAAAGCCAGCCATTAGCACTTCTGTTAGAGCCCGCCTACTTGTAAGCTAAGCTAATCCATTTCCAGTCTTTCTGCCCTCGAACCAGTGCATAATCCCATCAAGAAGTGGAAGGAAAGCTAATTCCACAATCGTCTAGGTAAAAAATGAAAGAGCTCCATCTAATAACTTCTATGAATATACACTAGGTTGCACAAAAAAGTC
>CAZNMO010000355.1:0-2562 GCA_964574195.1 uncultured Clostridiaceae bacterium
ATCCAGCAATAATGCACCTTGCAGTAAGGTTTCAAATTGTTGCCGCGTCATGGTAAATGCTGTTCGTTCTTCACCATGATCAAATGCAATTGTATATTGCTGATCGCCTGCACTCAGCCAAACATTTTCAGCCTTGAGGTGTTTTGCCTCACTGATTGCAAGCATCGTTTCAATAGCGTATATGCGGTTTTCTGTATGAGCGTTCATTGCTTTATCTTCCATTTTGTCTTTTGAGGTTGCGTCCATTATTACGCTGCTCGCTTACGTTTGTTTTGATAGTAGCCATGTGACTTGAACACACTTGCAAAGGCTTTTAAACCGCCGCTGGTGTAGAACAACTCTCCCTCGACCAAATGGCAACAAACCCGCACGCCATCTTGCTGCTTCCAACGCTGCGGATTCCATTTGAGATAACCCCACCATTGTTGTTTGGTTTTTGGCAATTCCTGCGCCAACTCCTTTACCAAAAACTCCGCCGCTTCATTTATCGTGTAAACTTCCATGTTGCCTTCCTTGCTATGATCGCTATCAATGCGATCAACTTTGTTTTTATGGATGCGACATACTCCTGATCGCTGCCCCCATAGCCATTGTGATTTACCCTAAAGCCCCAAGCGTTTAGCCTGAGCAACCGCTTCAAGAATCTCATTTGCAAATGCCTCTGCTTGAACTGTGGTCAATGCTGATACTCGTAAAGGGTGATTGATCTGTAATTGAATCGACGCCGCGTGAGGTTGCCCACGCTCGGCATTGTCAGCGATCAAATTCACCGATGCACCTTTCCAAACATATCCAAAGTTTTGACCAAATGAGTTTTGGTTCTCTTGGTCAGCCAAGCCGAAACGAGCCGTCAAATCTGCTATCCGTGACTGTTGGGCTATTACGCGCTTCGCTTGAGTCTGCTCTTTGCGCTTGGCGATAAACGCTTCAAGATCAGATAAGCGGTACATGGCAATGTTGTGGATGGTACGCTCGTATGGAATACGCTTTTCAGGTTTAACTCTTGGCTTGGAGTTGTCGTTTAAGAACGTGTTCCACTGAACTGACGTCTTTGACTTGTCCGCCTCATGGAGCCATTGCGCTGCTTGAGAGCGGGTTAGTAATTTTGTTTTTGCCATATCAATCCTTTGTGTGGCGTGCTTTTCAAGGGTTAATTATACACCTAGAAGTAGGAATAAAAAAGCCAATTGGAAAAAAGAAAAAGGGGCTTTAGCCCCATATTCAATTAGCACAGAACTAAGCCGCGAGCTTTTGCTTTTCGTGCCACTCCACAAGAGAAGCATAATCATAATAAACACGACACTGCCTAGAGACCCCTCCCTTTAATGGCTTCGGGAAGGTTGGGTCATTCATCTGCAATTTCCGCAATCCTTCACGCGTAACATCCAACAGTTCACAAACTTTATTCATCGACAGCCGTAGAGGTTGAATTGATAGCACTTTAAGGGTCTCCATGCATTCATATGTATTTCACTTATTTTAGTGAGCACCAACCTACTTTTTAGAAAATACTTTTTTGTTTGAGCAATTAACAACCAAGCTCGATTAGCCCGCTAACAACATCGCCATCTGAACCTTCATCAGTTTTCCATATTTAAAACTTTGAATCCCATTACGAGCTTCTTGTAATAATGTCTCTCTAAACACCTGCGGAGAAACAAACTTTTCACGGTTTAGCTCAAGGTAGTCACTCCACCACTCCATCATAATTTTTCGCTCTTCCATAAAATCAACATGATGCGTGTATGACCACTCAATCGCATTAGCGGTCTTGTGACTCATTTGACGTTCAATCGCATCTCGATCAAACAAACCGCTCAAACCTAAAGCACCGCGCGCCATTCCACGAAAGCCATGCAAGCATACATCCGTTTTAGTATTGTACTTCATGCGCTGTAACGTCTTGTTGACAGTGTTTTCACTAATGAATTTGTTTAAGTCATGGTCAGCAGGAAATACATGCTTACTTACACCACTGTAAGTCCGCACCTCCATGAGGATGTCTTTAACTTGACGTGATAACGGCACGATATGCTCTCTTCGCATCTTTGCACCGCGGTGCGAATTCTTGCATCCTGCCACGACAGTACGGGTCGCAGGAATTGTCCAGATACTTTTATCGAAATCAAACTCGTCCCAGCGTGCAAACATCATTTCGCTAGAACGAGCAAAAGTGTGTAATGCAAATTCAGTGTAAAGCTTGGTTAGGGGATTACCCGTATCATTATTTAAACGTGCGAAAAACTCAGGTAATCGCTCAAGTGGCAACTTGGGGTAATGCTTTTCTTCTCGTTTCTGAGTGAGTGCCCCTTTTAAGTGAATCGCGGGACTTTGTTCGATATAACCTTTACTGACCGCATGGGCAAAAATTGCACTTAACCGTCTTTTGACTTTATCAACAACTTCGCCAAATCCTTTCTTCTCGATATGCTCCAATACCATGCTTAAGTCGCGCGGCTTAATTGTATCAATCAATTTTTTTCCAATAAGCGGAAAAACGTACATCTCGAAATTGCGAATTGATTTTTTAATCGTTGACTCTTTATAGTCCGATGATTTTTC
>CAZNMO010000356.1:0-2543 GCA_964574195.1 uncultured Clostridiaceae bacterium
GGATCAAAAAAGGCAGAATTTACGCAATTTCTTTTCTGACGAAAGAGATCATAGTCCTTTATGGCGCTTTCAACCCGCCGAAATGGAAGGCTTTGCACTTGTGGAACGTAAATTCAAGGGATACTCATCGAGTGGACCCAAATAGAAAGCTCCTTCTTTGCTTTTCTTCTCTGGAGTCAATTCGATGAACACAAGCCGAATCGTCCTTAACGGTGACCGATAGCGAAGTAGTACCAATTGCCGTGTGCTCTAAAGCTAGTCAGGAGCTTTTACTCTTGATACGAGTCGAGTCGTCTCAACTGTTGAGTTCTCGTAACTAGCCAAAAAGGGCACTACTACTTACGTCATTTCTTGTGGGAAGAGGCGAACGAAAGGGAAGGCATCCGAAGCGGCCTTTTCTTCTTATCTTGAGGTTGGGTGCACCGATTCTCCCACAGGCTATCTATTCGGGTCGATTGGCGTGTCTTCCCTTTTTCTATCTCTTCGGTCCCTGCTTGCGGGTGCCTTATCTATCAGTTAACTAGAGCGCCTCTTGCCTTATTCTATCTCTTGATGTTCGATTCCTCAGTCGTAGGGGGGTTGGGATGATAGAGTCCTGGACGTTGTTGGAAAAGATTCTGATCCATTGGCAAGGGAAGGAGCGTAAGGGCGATAAGGCGAAAGACAGGGGTAGGACCCCGAGTTTGGATGTGAAAGGTAGTTCTTTCGGCCGCGGCTCGAAGATGGATTACGCGGAAAGGATGGATAGGATGAGTGAAATGGTGGACAGGTAGTGCCTGAAAAGCAGAAACAGATATTTCTGAATCCCAAGGGCGAGTTCCCCGGGAGAACCCAACAGTTGATGAAAGATTTGAAAGCGCACAAGAAGGATTCATTCCCACCTCGGGCTGCTGCCACGATTCACTTCAACGTGAAGAAGGGGCCGTGAGCGCAAGGCATTTTGATGTCCAGTTTTCGAAACGGAGAGAGGGGTTGGCCGGTATGGCTCTATGTCACATTTTCTACGCGTAAGTATATTAAATCAGAAAAGAAATCCAATACAAATACTGAATCAAGAAGCAGCCTACCAAGCAGCTAATGAACTCCTTCGTATCAAAGCAAAATAGGCCTTCCCCACAGGGACTCAGTCTTGCTTCCATCGCCTTAGCCTTTGCTATGCCTCGTCTTTCCTTCTTCGGGCTAGGCACCTAAGAGCAGACTCAAAAGGGAAGAGCGTGGTCTTGGGTTTAGTCTAAAAATCCATTCACATCGATAGGGGGCAGGGAACCAATAAGAAGCATTTCCGGGCCTATCAAACAAACTATAGGTTTCCCTTTCCGTGCGATAGGGGATAAAATACGTTTTCATCGACATCTTGATTTTTGATTCATTTCTTTCATAGACAGAAAGGTAAGTAAAAACAACCCCAACATTAATAAACCACGAGCAAGTCAGATTGGGATCCCCAATGACAAGCGAACGGGCATTTTCGGGTCCAGAACAAACAAAAGAAGGGAAAGGCGGGTGGTTGAGACAGTGTAGTCCGTTTTCACAAGAGTACGGAGCTTCAAATTAAAGAACTCTGTTTCCTGTGGGAGGGCGAAAGCTAAGGAAGGCTGTTTCCAAGGGCGGCAGGCAGGATAAATAAGGTGTGTAAGGCAGGGCCAAAGAAGGTAGCATGGCTACTAGCGGCGAGACTACATGCTTCAATTTCATAAGTGGGTGAAGGAAGAATACCTGAGCTTCAAGCAAAGAAGGCGGGGACCTCGGGCCTTCGCAAAGTCAACGGTCTCACCGGGAACTAGACAAGCACCTAGATGTAAATTCTCAGGCCCTAGCCCGAAATTCTTACTTCATTCATCACAGTTCCAGGCCCGTAGGAATGGCTTTCTCCTTCTCCAATTGTCGGGAGAGGTTTTCCGCTCCGGTCGTCCGGAATTGCATTTCGTAAAAAAGAAAGTAAAAAACAAGTGAGGAACCCTGGAAATAAAATGTTTGTTCCGATAACGGGAAAGTTTATCCCTCTGATCTTAGTTGCGGCCCCCCGATCAAACTAGAGCGTAAGGGCGCTTTTTAGTTTGCATGAGTCCCGGCTTCTTTCCAACGGGCAGATGACATCTCTTGCCTGGTGAATCAGCATGTTCTAACACGTGTTGTTTGGTGTGAGTATGTATTTCATATTCGTTACAGGCCAATCGGGGCTAAAGAAGGTCCAACAACGTGCGATATGTGGATTTGATTCACCCTTAGTAATGAGAGGATTGGTCCTCTCATACCAGTGAATTGGGTCGCATACATTGGAGCAAGAGAGTACTGGCTCGACGCTGTGGATGTAGGTGTTCCCATGAAACGAACCGGTGACACATTCCGCTAGGATACTGGCTGGAGTTGGTCTCACCGTAGTGACGAGAGTTCCAGCTCGATGAATCACCCATTCCCTCTGTATGTCCAAGCGCCATCCACTTGTGAATACAACAACCTGCCCACCGTAATCAAGTAAGAGTAACAATATTCACTAAGCTTCCTTTCAATTATCCCTATAATAAGGAAGACATAGTGCTTGT
>CAZNMO010000357.1:0-2525 GCA_964574195.1 uncultured Clostridiaceae bacterium
CCTTCCTTCGTAGTCAAATCTGATGATACGCTTTGGCGATGTTACCTACCAAATAAAAGGCCTGCTAGGTGATCGAAATCGCTCAGGTGAGGACTCACTCACTCATCTACTCCTTATCTATTTAATACTTTCTTCTATCTACAACAAACATTTCAAAGGCGACCCGCCGCGCCGGGCTATAAGATAAGATACAGTTCTTGTACTACTTGATTGACTGGTAAGAAAGAGCTTCCGTAAGAACTGGAAGACTCTTGTATGTACGGTAACCCTCTCTTCCGCTACTGGTGGACTGTTGCACAGAAAGGGCGACAGAAGGAACCTTTCTTAGCGCGCTTTTCAAGCGCTTAGCTTCTGCTAGTGGCGGGGCGGCAAGGCCATGTTGTTCAGTTGGAAGCCTAAGCCAAGAAGGTACGAACGAAGTGAGGGGCCCCTTTAGAAGATAGGGGGCGGCTTTCTTGTGGTAGTAATTGCGAACATCTCTCCTCTTCTCTTAGCGTGCACAGTTTGCTTACATGCCGCCTTAGGCACATCTCTCTTTCTTAGTTTCACGCTGGACTAATGATAATGAATGAAAGTCAGTCTTTTAGTAAACGTATATAAGCAGCTCTTTAGTGTATAAGCAATTCTTTAGTGGTCGCACCGAAAGTACGGTGGAGGTTGGTTGAAGATGATGTTACGCGGCGTTCAGAACCAGTCTTGAAGTGAATGAATTATAAAGAAGTAAGGAAATGAGACGACTCTTTCTTGAACTATATCATAAACAGATCTTCCCCTCCACACCAATCACGAGTTTTTCTCTATTCCTCTCGTATATCGTCGTAACGCCCTTAATGCTAGGTTTTGAAAAAGACTTTTCATGTCATTCCCATTTAGGTCCGATTCGGATCCCTCCGTTGTTTCCTTTTCCTTCCGCACCTTTTCCTCGAAATGAGAAAGAAGATGGTACACTTGAATTGTATTATTTAAGTGCTTATTGCTTGCCAAAAATCCTACTTCTACAATTGGTAGGTCACCGGGTTATTCAAATAAGTCGTGTTTTCCGTGGTTTTCCCATGTTACAACTTCCGTACCAATTCGGTCGATCCGGAATGGATCGGTTAAACATTCCATTAGGTAGCCTGGTCTTGACTCTTCTGTGTGGTATTCATTCTCGTTCGGCTCTTGGAATCACATCCAGCAGTGGTTGGAACAGCTCGCAAAATCCAACCACTTCACCTACTTCATTGCCCCCAACCGTTTCTCGTACCTCTATTGAAACAGAATGGTTTCATGTTCTTTCATCGATTGGTTATTCCTCTCCGTTCGTATCTCTTTTTCCAATTTCGGTCTCGATTAGTTCACAAGATTGAATGGCCAATTCTCCTCCGAACCCTCGATTCGATTGTTTTCCAAGAATGTTGAGCCGGGTATGTAAGCCATGTATCTGGGAGGAACAACAATAAAAGAAGGGCTTTCGGTTTTGGTCTTGCAGCTATTTTCAAAATATATATATAAGAATCCCTTTTTTAGAAGAAAGATTATATATATGTCCAATCTCTAGTGGTGGTGGAACCAACCAAGATGTATGTCGTCCGACCCGACCTCAGACTCTTTCTTCCCGACCTATTTGACTCTCTGGCCGTAGTTATTTAGGTGGTATTCCGAGATCGAATTCCTCCCAGGAACACACGAAACAAAGATATGAACTGGGTAAATAGAAATGGAAAAGAGATGTTTCTATTTCATCCAAATTAGTTGCTTTTTCTACATCCATATGATCTACTAAAGTAGATCGGTATTGACCATATAATAAAAGCAGATCTTGGTCCATGGAGTCCCAAGAAGGTAAGAACTCCAACCTGTCCGATGCTTCTTCGGCCAAATACGATATACAAGTGGGACCTGCACTATGAGCAAGCTGTGCGAAAAACCGCTTCTTTTTTCCGGTTCCGAAACAACTTGGGCGAAATAGGGTTCTACCGGGAAACCATGGATTTTTGAGTTTTCGCCATTGGTTACTGGTTGAGCCACTGGAATGGAATGAGATAAGAATCTCTGGAGATCTTTCCTCTCCACTTACTCGTAACAGGCTTTTCTTCTGTAGAAGACTTCTTCCGAATGGCATAATTGTCCGACACTACCTTCCTCGATCTTCAAAGAAAACTGACTCCTCCTACTCCTCCTTCTCCTGACGGATAGGATCCTCCTTGGTCCTTCTTTCACTAATGGTCTCACCATTTTCTAGTAGTAGTAGTTCGCGCGAGGGACTATCCTTTCTATCGCTTGCCCTTGCCTTTCACTCTCATTTGGTCTCTTTCTTCTAAAAAATAAAGCGAAGCAAAGCGCATGGCAAAGAAGCAGCCAGCTGACTGCCCCCTTCCACTCGGCCTTTCTTCGCTGTGTGAATAAGGTCTTAGTCTGTATGGGCATTCTGGGCAGGCCGCAATAAGTCGCTAGTCGAAGGTTTAGACCAATCGCAATTCATCACCATCTTGCCCACCTTCAATTGATGATTGGCTATTATATAAGTATTGACCTAAGCCCTT
>CAZNMO010000358.1:0-2524 GCA_964574195.1 uncultured Clostridiaceae bacterium
GGCCTCTTCCGCTTCACCCCGCCGCCCGGAGCGGATGTGGCGGGGGAGTGAGGGAGGGCTAACGTGAAGCTAACCGGCCTGCGTAGTTTCTCGCGCAGGTCGGTTGAGCGTAATGTTAGATTTCACGTTTCCAGAACAAGTAGTAACCAGCCGTCAATGAGTACCCTAGCCCGAACCCGCTGTGTTGGTCTTTCTGGTATTGATAGAGACCTCGAAGAAGGGGCTGAGCAGATACCAATTCCCATCCGTTACTGCCCATCTCTTGCAAGTGTGCTCGGTACTCTGGATTGTCGTAGACGGAGCCAGGATTGGGAGATACTGGCAACGATTCCTTCTTAAAAATCCAAATTCCCCGCTCTTCTTTTTCGTAGGTGACAGGAATAAAGCTCGTGCGATATTCGAAGGCTGCCATTTAGTGCTCCTTTGGATGGATGGTGAAATCTAAAGTCTGAATTCACCGGCCTTGCGTGGCCTTATGCGCAAGGTCCGGTGGGATAATGGGTTGGGCATCTTGGGACGGTTATAGCGCATCGATCATGTCCTGAATGATGTCGTTCTCGAGTTGCCCATTGATGATGCTCCAGCGCGCGTGGACGGTCCAAATGAAATTGCCAAGGTATTTGACTTGGTCGTATGAATAGACGGGCGAATCCTTTAGGCGGTATATGTTCTCGCTCAATCGCTTGAAAAAAGAGTGAACTTTTGGATCTTGGATGTTGACGTTGTTGAGGACGTAGGAGACTTCGCCGGCGAATAGCTCCAACTCAAGCAGCAGTTCATCAACACGTTCTTTCGTGCCTTGAAGTCCATTCAAAGCGGCATACCAGTGTTCTTTGCTGTTTTCGTCAAAGAATTCTCTGAACTTCCGGTGATCGCAAAGCTCCTTTGGCAGCTCTGAATCATGAGTGCCGATAGAAGCCCAGAGAAGAATTTGGATCGTGCTTTCGCGGAAGTCTTGGTACCGCCGGCTAAGGTTGTCCCGGAGAATCAGGCGGCGGGTGCGGTCGGGAAAGTAAACGACGAGAAACCAGAAGAACAGGCTTACCAAGTAGCCAACGGATAGGTTGAATACGATGGAATTTCCGGTATGCAACGCTAGGAGGAAGGGCTCAACCGACGTGCTACGCAAGAACCAAACGACCGGTTCAGTGCTCCCTGAGAACGTTCCAAAGACGGCAAGCGGAATAAGGATGAGGAACAAGGCCTTCGTGGGGGAAACCTGATGTAGGCGTCTCAATTGCTTCAGCATGTGCGTATAGATGCCCAACGTCTGAATTCACCGGACTGCGGGGCTTTTCCCACAGATCCAGTGGAATAATGGGTCAGAGCACACTTATTCATACCAGTTGCTCGTATCAACTTTAAATTTCCCCAAAGTTGTCTCCTTTCCCAACGGACGAACGAGTTTCACTGTCAACTCGGCACGTAGTGGAAATGAGGTGGACATAACGGCGCCAATGTCATTCCTAACATCGGAGTCGGAGCCGTACTGGAGCTCACAGCTGATGGTTCCATCGACAGCTAGCTCGATAGCATGTGGGCCAATTTCAACTACCTCGATTTCATCCACGTAAATTTCGTCAATCCGGTGGTGCGTAGCTAATTCGTCGATTGAGTCAATCGTCTCGGAGATGACATGATTGAGCAGATGATGGTCGATATGGCTGGCCAGTGCCTCAGTTACTTGAGTTCTGCACATAGCAATGTGTTCGACAAAATACTGTGTAGCCTCCAAGCATTCGGTAGCAAGACGATTGGTCTTGATCCGATTGATGTCAAAGGTGGAAGGCTCGATATGTGTGTGCTTGTTCAGAACATCAATTGCATCAAGTAATTGTTGGCGAACCGCCTCGACATCAATTCCAAGTTTCTTTGAAACGAATGTATCGGAGAGACCACCTTGAATGGCATAGGTGATTCTTTGTGCGCGGGTGATTCCAGCTCGTGCAGTTTTGTCCACTTTGAACCACGAACATGCCTTCACCTGCTCGTCTTCCGCCAAGCGGTGAAACACATGCCTGATAAGTTCTCTCAGCGCATAGGAGAAATTGTTGAAACAGAGTGGCCCTGGTTCATCAAGGTTGTCGAGTGCTGCTGCAAGGAGTTGATGTTCAAACCCTGCAGCAAGTACCCGCTGAATCTTCTTCTCGAACTTCTTTCGTAGGGGATGCGACATTGGCTGTGCGCTCTAACTAGTAGTAGACGACAAAAACGTCCAATAAAACGGGGGCATGTCCAATAAGCTGGAAATCCGGACAGCGGTTTCCCTTGTGTAACAAAGGATGTGGGTATGCAGTTGTTCATCGATGCAGTGTCTTGTTGCCATGAATCGGACATTCCTGACAAAGTGGTTGTAGCGGGGCTCCGTTTGGTTGATCAGGTGCGGGCTGTGGTACGCATACGTCATTGAAGCATACGGGCCGAAGAGGCCTATGTCCATTGGGTGGTCCGCTATGTTCGCCGCAGTGGCCTGCGCCATCCGTCGGTGAGTTGTCGGGTTGAGGTGGGGCGGCTTTGGGGGAGG
>CAZNMO010000359.1:0-600 GCA_964574195.1 uncultured Clostridiaceae bacterium
AGCACAGTTGGAGATGGACAACAAGCAAAAGGATACAGTCATTAAGGAGAAGGATTATAACACTGCTAAATTGAAGCGCGAACTGGGCCTTATTACAGAAAGCGCGCTGAAGGATGCGGCAAACGCATACAGTGACTCCATAGCAGCTCAGCACACAGCATTATCCGATCTTAGGAGCCAGTACCAGACTTTGAACAAATACATAGGAAGAGCCGTTGAGGATTATAATATTGAAATAGTATATGAGCTTCCGAAGCACACTATTAGTGATATAGATGTTGAACAGATAAAGACAGCCAACCTGAAGAACAACAAGAGCTTCTACAGCCTTCAGCAAACTGTAGCACTGGCTCAGAGAAAGTATGACCTGACCAAGGAAAGACTTGAACATTTTGAAAAGCTTAAGGTAACAAACTCTATAGAAGATATGAGGGATGCATTTTATGATGCGGAAAGGGACTATACCAATGCAAGGCAATCCTTTGAGGATGCGACCAAAGAGCTTGACATATCATTGAATACCTCATACAACTCTTTGAAGAACACCTTGGAAAGCGCAGACAGACTAGAGAGAAATATCAATATATTCAAGGATGAGCT
>CAZNMO010000359.1:610-2518 GCA_964574195.1 uncultured Clostridiaceae bacterium
TTAACAAGATGAAGCTGCAGTATGAGCTGGGACTGATGTCAAAGAATGATTATGAAAAGCAGCAGACTACATTAAGCACAATGCAGAACAGTCTGAATTCACTGTTGGCAGATATCAACAAGCAGTATGTAAGTCTGATGCTGTATGCAGATTAAGGAGTGCAAATGCACTCCTTATTTTTTATTGACCAGGCTTTGTACAGGGATCAATTCATAATCCCTTGAGATCTTGCCAACACCAAGCTGCCCATATATGTTGCTCCCCCATACCCATACTGTGCCGTCCTTCCTGACTGCAGCAGAATGGCTTTGACCTGCGGATACATTTTTTATATCAGCCATATCAGGTACCTGTATGGGAGAATTAGTGGAAATAGTATCATTTGTGCCTAATTGTCCCATGCTATTGTCTCCCCATGCCCATAATACTCCATCGGTCTTTATTGCAAAGGAGCTGTTATTGCCTGCTATGACCTCTTTCACATTTTCAAAGCCCTTGATCGCCTGTCTGGTAAAATTGTTATAGTTTTTATCATCCCTTGATATTCCCAGCTGCCCGTAATCATTGCTTCCCCATCCTATCACAGTACCATTTCTACTGAGTGCAAGGTTATGACTGTATCCGGCGCTCACTTGCATTATTTCCAGTGTCCCTGGTACCCTAACTGCATTCTTCCTCTTAAGGGCTTTTTCTGACAGTGAAAAACCAAATTGCCCATATCCATTACTGCCCCATGCCCATACGCTTTGATCCGCCTTTAATGCAATACCGTGGTCATAACCAGCGGCTATCATTTTTGCACTGTTAAAGTCTTTTATTTCAACAGGTACTGATCTATCCTTATATGCCTGATCATCCTCTTCCCCATAGCCACTGTTGCCCCATACCACAACATTACCATATTTTCTTATGGCAATGGAGAAGCCGTTTCCCGCTGCAATATCCTTGGCGATAAGACCCGGCACTTGAGTTGGTACCTGCTTGGATATATATGTACCATCTCCCAATTCTCCGCAATTATTGCTCCCCCAAGCCCAAACGGTACCATCCTTCTTTAGGGCCAATACATGACTTATACCGGCGGCAACCTTTTCAATATCGTTTATACCTTTAACCTGAACAGGGGTATAGCTGTTTTCCCTAGTGCCATTTCCAAGCTGCCCGCTGCTATTGCTGCCCCACATCCAGAGAGTTCCGTCATTCTTAACTGCAGCTGTAAAGTCCTTTGCCGCCGACACCTGCTTTATATCATCCAATCCTTCTACCTGCATGGGCTTAACCATAAAGAATGCTCCGCCATTCCCAAGCTGTCCCAGCTTATTCTCTCCCCAGGACCATATGGTGTTATCCTTTTTTAGAGCAGCAAAATGCGATTTACCTGCTGCAATAGATACTATATCTGATAGATTGTCGTTTTTGACAGCCTTTTTACTCTTGCCGTCCCAGCTCCAAATGAAGCCTTCCTGATCCAGTACAATAAGGTCATCATCTTTTACCCCGACAATCTTTTTGACTCCCGTCAATCCTTCCAGTTGTATAGTTTCCGATGATGATGTGCTCCAGCTCCATACGCTGCCATCAGCACTTACAGAATAAGTATTGTTTACTCCTTCAACAATATCAATAATATTCGATACCCGGGTTATTTGTATAGGTTCCAGGTATCTGCCCCTGCTGATCCAACCGATACCATTGTCATCTACAACAACAGTATTATATCTGAGGGTGTATATTTTCCTGGCATTTTGAATACGCTTTGCCTCAATGACCTTACTAGAATTCTCAAGTCTATATCTGAATTCACCCCAAAGCCAGACAGTTCCGTCGCTCTTAATTGCTGCGGCATAATTTGTATCAGCAGCTATTGAGGAGATATTGGAGAGTCCAGGTATTATCAAAGGATTGGAT
>CAZNMO010000360.1:0-2509 GCA_964574195.1 uncultured Clostridiaceae bacterium
TATGTGGAAGTTATATGATATGGCAGCAGGTTGGTCGATGTCTACTACACCTCCATATGTATTAGATCCGGCCAAAATTCCCTGGATGGTTTCTCTGGTTCCGACTTCATCATGTCCCCGGTGGATTCATCACCCATTGGTATACAAGACGTAAAGAACAAAAGAACATAAGAATACTGCCCGTGAAGGGGGCTGGAAGGAGAGTGATAGTTCCTAGTGACAACAGCGGATAGCAGCTGTGACTACCGGTTGTTATCCCGATCTAAAGTGGCAGCCTATCTAAAAACAGCTGATACCAAATAACGGTTATATGGTTGGATTGGTTGTTGGTTCATGCTTCCGAATTGGTATTGATGGGAGGATGGAAAGCTTATTGGAGGCCCCAGAAACAACTGGTGGGACTAAGCTTTCTTCGGCTAGCTTAGGGTATTTTTCTCGGCATTCCGCTTCCCTTCTTCGAGTCCGATGGGCTGACTTGGTCATAGCTACCCAAGTGGGCGTTTCGCGTCCTTAGTCTCACTATGTTCAACGAATCTCTAGCAACTAAATGAGTTGAACTATGTTCAACGAATTGGTCGAGTGACTTCGTACCTCTTTCGAGTGACTTCGTACCTCTTTCGAGTGACTTCGTACCTCGACCGAATCTCTGTACCTTTCAAATTCTTCTTCTAAAAGGCTTTTCCAAAGAGAAGAATGGTGAGCTAAAGCAGGGAAGCGCGCAAGAGAAGAGCTATAGCTAGTCTCCAGGTTCTATTAGAAGTAAGGAAGTGCGAGATCAAAAAGATATAGAATTATAGAATAGAGAAGTCCCCGCGTTGTACTGTAGAAGTCAACCCACCAGCAAGGAGTAGTCGGTAAAAAGTCAGGAAGGTTGAGGAAATCCCACTATTTGTTTTGGGAAAGACCTCACTCGCACGTAATATAAGTAATATAGAAGGCTCTTCTTTAAATACGTGGGCGAATAACCAATCCAATAAGTCTTTCTTCCCCCTTTCCCCGAGAATGCCTGTCATAAGCATAAGAAAGCTCGATCGGAGGTGGCTTTCCTTTCTTTAGGAACCTATTTCCTCTAGCCCCCCGCCTTTCTATTCTCTTTCAGATTGAACCTTCTTGGTGTCCAAGGCTTCTAAACCTTCGATGAGGTGAAGGCACGTATTCGGATCTGACCCTAATGTCCAACTATAGGTCTTACCAAAAGTCCCTTAACACATATGTGTTCCCTAAAGAAGAATTCTTGAACAGCAAACAACCAGTTCAGATATTCACGATACTGGATTCTCTTTCGGATAGGAAGGCTGGAATGCCAACAGGCGTCTATTCTATTGAATTGACCCGTTTGGGAACGCCCAGTGCCAGGGTAGACTTTCTTTCTTTGTCTACGACATTTACTTTTATTTACTTTCAAAAAGCCATTTATCAATCCTATTTTCATCGAGACAAAGGACCCATTCAAGTGGCCTTTTAGATTGCAAGTCTTTTCTCAAATCTATCTCTTTAGCGTCAATTCGTTCTCTTCCCGGTCAGAGCGGGTGTGAAGTCTACCCATAGATAGAGAAGGCGCATGGAAGACAAAGCAAAAGTCCGCCTGTTTTCGTTCTACCTTCCATGGCGGATTGAATAGCCTCTTCCCCAGGTCTATTGATGGACGCCTAGAATCGTCTTCTTTAAGCCGGTGGCTTATAACCGGAAGTAGCAAGAAAGAATAGATATATAAGAATAAGGAAGGGATGGGGCTCCTAACTCGAGAAAATAAGTCTTTCGCTTTGGCGAAGAAAGCCCCAACTCCTATTATGAAAAATCTTTCTGTTCGAGTCTTACTAATAGATAGTCTTTTATACCCAGAAGTTCAATGTCATATTAGGGGTTCGATCTCTGTCTTGACTCCGGCCTGAGAATCAAACCCCTTCAGTGGTTGTTAATTCCATCCATTCTCGGCGACAGAATATATTCGAATAAAATCCATCCATCTTCAAAAAGAAAGCTTGTTTGGCTCTTAACGAGTACGAGTGAAAGCCTCCTTTTATCTTCATCGATCGTGATGAGTTGATAAGGGAACAACTCAACGAAAAGTAGAAGAGATCTTATTCGCCGATCTTGGGGCTACAGGCACTGTAGTGAAGTACGAACGAAGTGGTAGTCAACTTAAGCTTTTCAAGTCAAGTAAAGAGTCACTAAACAACTAGTTGTTTTCAACCTTCCTTTTATGTCTAAAGTAGGGGTGGGGGAGATCATGTTACGTATTCGAATTTCGTCGTACCTACTATGAATAGAGAAAACTATCCCCATTGCACTCACTAGCAGCCCAGGTCTTTCCATTCTACATGTGGAATTTTCTCGTCCACTTACCGTTGACCTCGCCTCCCACTACAGCAGTAGCGCTGGCATGTAAGAAGTTTCTGATCCAACTTCTCCCCTTTTGTCTGGCCTTGTTTTGGCTTAAAGCAGAGCAGCGGACAAGGGAGTTCTTTCTTCTCAAAATCTGAACAATATTCATTACTTAAAGTGGTTC